>NZ_RZST01000604.1:0-1624 GCF_003997575.1 Mesorhizobium sp. M1A.F.Ca.IN.022.07.1.1 | reverse complement strand
GACGCTTAACCGTGCCCGGGGTCGCCAGCACCGAAACCAGGCCGGACCGCGTGCGCGCGGCCGCCGGCTTGATCGCGGGCACCGTGCCGACAAACAGATGACCGGGAAATTTTTCCCGCAGCGCACCGATCACCAGGGTCGAGGCGGTGTTGCAGGCGATCACTGAGATCGCCGGCTGCAGACGGTCGAGCAATTTGCCGAACAGGGCGAGTATGTGCTCCTTGAGCGCCGGCTCTTCCCATGCGCCGTAAGGAAAAGCCGCGTCGTCGGCGACATAGACGAAGCGCCGATCTGGCATCAGGACGCGCGCCTCGCGCAGCACCGTCAGTCCGCCGACACCGGAATCGAACATCAGGATCGGACGCTGGTTTGATCGATCGTTCATTGTCATCCGACTACAGGAAGAAGCTGACCCGAGATTTGGCCAACCGCGCTTCTATCCTGAACGATCATGGTCTTGAAGTGGCAGATGCCAGCAGCTTTTGCGCAACTCAGAGCCCCCGCTTGCCGAAGCCGGCGGGTCGCGCCCGGCCAAACGGCTGCGGCGCCGGCGCCGGCGCCGGACGCGCGGGTTGCGCAGCAGTCCGTGGCGCAGCTGGAGCGACGCTCGCTGTCGCCCTCGCGGGGCGCGCCTCCGCCGGCAACGAGCCTTCAAAGTCGAAAGCCTCGGTCAGCTCATCGATGTTGCTGCCGGCCACAGGCTTTGCCCACAGGATCGTGCACCAGAGGCCGAATATGGCAAGGCCGAGCAGGTTCAGGCCACCGGGCGCGCTCTCAGGATTGCCAAAATCGATAACCAGAAGCGTGCCCGCCTGCAGCAAGCCATAGATGCCGGAAAAGACGATATAGGACCAGAGGATCCAGCCTGAACCATCGGCATCGCGGCTGCGGCGCCATGCGATGTTGCCGCGCAGCGCGACGAAGACGAGCGACACAACAAGCGCGGCGCCGGCCAGGCTTTGCCGCGACGGACCCGGCATCGAATTGATCAATCCCGCGAAGCCGGTCGTTGCGGCAATGCAGAGCACGATCGCTACCGCTTCCGCTATGAACAAACCTAGCGAATAGAAGAAGAAATGCAGACGGCCAATATTGGACGTAAACATCTGCTGCCCCATCGTTTCGAGAACGATGAGCCAAACCGCATAATATTCGGTTACCTTGAAGATTCGGAGCTTACGGATTTTAACTTTCTTTGTCCGTTGTTCGTTTGCGCGTAGCCGGCGCCCGCCTCGGATCATCCCCCGGTGAGCCGTCGCCGCGCGGCATTGCCGGCGAGAACCTGTCGAGCGACGAGATGATGCCGCGCAGCACCTTCAACTCGGGCTCAGCGAATCCCGCCCGCGTCAGCACGGCGCGCAGATTGTCGACCATCTTAGGCCTCTTCTCTTCCGGGCGGAAATAGCCGCGCGCCTCAAGAGCGCCTTCGAGATAGGTGAACAGGCTGTGCAGCTGTTCCTTGGTCGCCGGAACGAGCTCCGGTCCGGCGAAGTTGGTCGCGGTCTCTTCGGCAAGGCCGGATTTCATCCATTCATAGGACATCAAAAGCACGGCCTGTGCGATGTTGAGCGAGGAGAAGCCGGGATCGACGGGAAAGGTGACGATCTCGTCAGCCAGACCAACC
>NZ_RZST01000603.1:0-1624 GCF_003997575.1 Mesorhizobium sp. M1A.F.Ca.IN.022.07.1.1 | reverse complement strand
GTTGCGGCGCAGACGATGCCGGCCGCGCCTTGCGCGACGGGGCGGCCGCCGGCACCGCCCATGTCGCGACCCAGCCGGGGCAGGTCGAATTGACCAGCAAGCGCCCCCTCCCCGCCAGACACAATCCGGAAACAAGATTCAACAGCCCGGAAAAACTCGCGAAAAGACCGGCTGTCATAAGCGGCACCGGAGCAGCCGAACTACGGCCAGCGACAACCTGATATCGATCTTCGAAAAAGGAATGCCGACTTATGAAAAAGACCCTTCTCTCCGTTCTCGGCCTGGCGGTCGCGCTTGCTTTCGCGGTGCCGGCGCTCGGCACTACCGAAGCCAACGCTGCCGCGACCACGACGGCTGCGACCACGACGACCACCGCGGCTCCGGCTGCGGCCACCGAGACGGCCAAGCCGGACGCCAACGGCCCGCACAAGAAGCACGTCAAGCATCTTCGCCGTCACGCCCGCAAGCATCACGTGAAGAAGCACTCGAAGCATCACGCCAAGAAGCATCATGTGAAGCACCACACCAAGAAGCGTACCCACAAGAAGCACGGCAAGAAGCTCGCCGCATAAGGCGCGTCGCCGGCTTTTGGCTTTTCAGCGATTGGCCAAAGACTTCATGACCGGATGATCCCGGACCGCTTCAACAGGGTTCGGGATCATCGCTTCCCGGAAACGCCGTCCCTCAAAGGCGGCGTTTTTGCTTACCGGGTCGCTGGCGCGGTCGTCCGGTCCGGATCGTGCCCTACTTCTTCTGCGGATAGATCGTCTCGCCGCGCTTCAGCATTTCGACGAACGTCTCGATCTTCTTGTTGCGCCCCGCCTCGGTCTTCATGTTGTGGACGCGGAAGGCGAGCGCGAAACGGTTCTGCGCCGAAAGCTTTGCCAGCATCGCTTTGGCCTTCGGTTCGGCATCGATCGCGGCCTGCAGGTCGGTCGGAATTGTCATCTCTTTCGAGCCGCCATAGGCGCGGTCCCAGCGGCCATCGGCTTTGGCCGCCTCGACTTCGCGCAGGCCATGCTCCGTCATGCGGCCCTCTTCGATCAAGCGCGCGACGTTGTCGACGTTGATCCTGCTCCAGATGCTCTTCCTGCCGCGCGGCGTGTAGCGCTGCAGAAAGCTCTTCTCGTCGAGCGACTTGCGCACCGCATCGATCCAGCCGAAGCAGAGCACGACGTCGATCGCTTCCTTCGGCGTGATCGAAGGAAGGCCAGAGCCAACCTTGTGGATCTTGATCCAGACCTCGCTTTCGCCGGCGTGGTTTTGGCTGAGCCAGGCGCAGAAGCTTTCAGCGTCCGAGAACTCGTGGACCGTGCTCGGGTCGACCTTGATGGGGGCCATCGGTGTTCCTTCTTTTGCGTGAGCCGAGGCTCCGATCTTCCCCTTTGTTGGGAGACGGCCGGCAGGCCAGAGGGCGCGCTGTCGCGCCAATCCGTCGTCGCCGCTTTGGCTTATAGTCGTGGGGAGTTTAAGGCCGCGTTCCTTCGCGCGCCGTCTGCCCTGCTGGCTGAATTATCAGAGCCGCGCCAGCCAACCATCGGACTCTCCGATAACACTATCGGTTTCTTCCGTTTCCGCTCCGCCGGCCGGCCTGCCACATCACCGTCCATGCAAAGGAAAGGCA
>NZ_RZST01000602.1:0-1642 GCF_003997575.1 Mesorhizobium sp. M1A.F.Ca.IN.022.07.1.1 | reverse complement strand
GCCTGCATCAGCGCGCGCACCTCGCGGCCGACACCGACATATTTTTCCATGTTCGGCGCAATCACCACGGCCTCGGGACAGGCCTCGAGCGCCTTGAACATCGGCATCGCCGAGCGCACGCCCTGGATGCGGGCAATGTAGCAGGCAGTGGAGACGACGCCGCGCCTGCCGCCGCCGACGATGAGTGGCTTGCCCTTCAGCGCCGGATTGTCGCGCTTTTCGATGGCGGCATAGAAAGCGTCGCAGTCGATGTGAGCGATGTGCAGCCGGTAGAGTTCCGGATGACGGACAAGGCGCGGGCTGCCGCAGCGCTCGCAACGGCGCGTCTCGCTGCGCTGAGAAGCCAGGCAGTCGCGACAAAAGCCGTGTTCGGGATTGTTGACAGGAGCCGCCATCGCTGCGAACATAAAGAGAACAAACGCAATGGTACGACAGTGCAGGGCCGGCAACAAGCTTGGCCTGGGGAGAACGTATGAGCACGACCATAGTACCGCTGAGTCCTGAGCATTGGACCGATTTCGAGGATCTCTTCGGCAAGCAGGGCGCCTGTTACGGCTGCTGGTGCACGCATTTCCGGCTGACCCCGGCGGAGCGGCGGGCGAGCGACCGCGAGCGCAACAAGGATCACATCAAGGCGCGCATCGAAGCCGGCCCGCCGCCCGGGCTTCTAGCTTTCGAGGACGGCAAGGCCGTCGGCTGGATGCAGGTCGGCCCGCGCGCCGACGTGCCTGAATGGAACAATCAAGGCCGGGGCTCGGCGCCTGTCGATCCCGCGGATGCCCAAGACCCGAACGTCTGGGCGATCTCCTGCTTTTTCATTCGCGCCAAGGCGCGGGGCAGGGGCATCACTCATCGCCTTGTCGACGGCGGCATCGCCTTTGCCCGCGAAAATGGCGCCAGGCTGCTGGAAGCCTGCCCGATCGATCTGTCGCGCGATTCGCGTTCGATCGGGCTGTTCGTCGGCTCGTCGCGCGTGTTCGAGAAGGCCGGGTTCGAGAGGCTTCTGGAGCGCAAGCCCGGCAGGCCGCTGATGCGGCTGGTGCTTTAGCCGCTCGATGATTTGGCTTACAGTCATCGTCTTGCGGCTGTAATGCTTCTTTTCCACCAGAAGACGAAACGATTTGCCTTCCGAGACCGACGGAGACTGACGTGAAGCGTGTTTTGCCACTTGTTTTCATTCTTGCTTTCAGCGCGCCGGCCGTTGCGCAGACCGTCGACAGCCAGGGCGCCAAACAGCTTTCGGACAATCTGGCGCGCTATTTCGGCAAGCAGGCGTTCGAGAAGGGCGTGCTCAAGGTCTCGGTCGAAGGCGACGCCTACAAGATCGCAGTGGACGTCAAGGCCCTGGTCAGCGCCCTGCCGGAGCAGAAGCCGTTCAAGATCGACCTCGCGCCCTATGCCTTGATGGTGAAGCCGCGCAGCGATGGATTCTGGGACGTCACCTCGGATTTTTCCCACACCATGTCCTTCGAATTCAACGGACCCGAAGGCCCGCAAAGCATGCAAGTTTCGGTCAAGGACGGCAAGGGCTCCGCCGTCTACGATCCGAACCTGGCGGCGTTCACCAGCGGCGCCAGCTCGATGGCCGGCATGACGATGACGTCTCGGGAAGCCAAGCAGCAGGCGGACGTCACAGCCGGTG
>NZ_RZST01000601.1:0-1643 GCF_003997575.1 Mesorhizobium sp. M1A.F.Ca.IN.022.07.1.1 | reverse complement strand
CCGCCCGCGCCTATTCCGGCGAGACGCCGGTCTTCGGCCCGGACTTCCTGATCCCCTCGCCCTTCGATCCGCGTCTCATCCTGCGCATCGCGCCGGCGGTGGCGAGAGCCGCCTGCGACACCGGCGTGGCGACGCGGCCGATCACCGATTTCGCGGCCTATGTCGACAAGCTCAACCGCTTCGTCTTCCGCTCCGGCCTGGTGATGAAACCGGTGTTCTCCTCGGCCAAGGCCGCCAGCGCGAAGCGCGTCATCTACGCCGACGGCGAGGACGAGCGCGTGCTGCGGGCGGCACAGGTGGTCCTGGAGGAAGGCATCGCCGAACCGATCCTGATCGGCCGCCCGCATGTCGTGGAAGTCAGGCTGAAGCGTTACGGCCTGCGCATCCGGCCGGGGATCGATTTCGGCCTGATCAACCCGGAGGACGATCCGCGCTACCGGCACTATGTCGATCTGCTGATCGAACTCGCGGGTCGCCGCGGTATAACGACGGAAGCCGCCCGCACCATGGTGCGCACCAACAACACGGTGATCGCCGCGCTTGCGTTGAAGCGCGGCGATGCGGATGCGATGATTTGCGGGCTCGAAGGCCGCTTCGAGCGACATCTGCGCAATGTCACGCTGATCATCGGGCCGCGTCCCGGCATCAAGGACCGCGATCTCTCGACGCTGTCGATGCTGATCTCGCAGCGCGGCATCATCTTCCTCACCGACACCCATGTCTCCGTCGATCCGACGGCGGAGGAGATCGCCGAGATGACGGTGCTGGCGGCGGAAGAAATCCAGCGCTTCGGCATCGAGCCGAAGGCAGCATTGCTGTCGCATTCGGATTTCGGCTCGCGCGATTCGCCCGGCGCGCTCAAGATGCGCGAGGCCGCTGCCATCCTCGCCCGCATCGCGCCGGAGCTGCAGTGCGATGGCGAGATGCATGCCGACTCGGCTCTTTCCGAGCATCTGCGCCAGCGCGTCTACCCGCATTCGCGGCTGAAAGGGGAAGCCAATCTGCTGGTGTTCCCGAACCTCGATTCGGCCAACATCACGCTGACGGCGCTGCGTGCCATGATGGACGCGCTGCATGTCGGGCCGATCCTGCTCGGCACCGACAAGCCCGCGCACATCCTGACGCCTTCTGTGACCTCGCGCGGCGTGGTCAACATGACGGCACTGGCAGTCGTCGAGGCGGCGCACAAGGCGCAGGCGCTCGCCCCGATCTGAGTTGAGGGTGAGCTCTGGGTTGATGCGAGCTCGCGCGCCAGCGGAATTGTGTTTGGGTAGTAAGCTAGGGAACAGTTAACCACGAACGCGGTAGCCTTCCACCGGCAATCGGGATTTCAGGCGGATGAAGGGGTTGAAGCTGACGCATCTTGCTGCGCTGCTTGCAGCGTTGGCGGCGTCGGCTGTCGCTGTGACCGAGCCGCAGGCGGCTTCTCGCACCTGCCGCCAGCTCGAAGCGGAGCTTGCAGCCACGCGCGGCGGTGGCGACGGTCCGGGACTGATCCGCAAATATGACGACGCGATCGCCCGCCAGCGCGAGCAGCTGGCCAAAGCGCGCAACCGCGCCGGTGATGCCAATTGCGGCTTCGCGCTGTTTTCGCGCAATGCCGGCCAATGCGCGGCGATCAATGCCTCGATAAAGCGTATGAA
>NZ_RZST01000600.1:0-1645 GCF_003997575.1 Mesorhizobium sp. M1A.F.Ca.IN.022.07.1.1 | reverse complement strand
GTGACGGACCGGCCGCGCTTCAAGAAGAAAAAGGCCCGTTGGTACGACTTTCATAGGGCCAGGCAGGTGATCGAAGAGGTCGAAACCGGCGACGACGTCGAGCCGGAGGACGTGCTGCGCTTCATGCAGCCGGACGCGACTGCAGCGCAGACGCGCGCCGATTCCGATCGTATCGACGGCGCTCGGCAGAAGGGCGCCGGTTCGATCACGATCGAGGGCGAGCCGACCGCCGAGCCGGAGGGCACTGCCATCATCCAGCTGCGTGCCGGCGTCGACGGCAGCTACACGATCGCCTCGATCACCGACACGCTCGACCGCGGCAGTGGCTACACCACGCAGATCTCGCTAGGCAACCCGCAGGGCTCGGCTGGAACGGACGCCCGCTAGGCCGAGAGCAGCTTCACCATCGTCAGCCGCCGATGCGCCAGTCGGCGTGCCGAGTCTTGAAATGCCTCGCGCTCGGCTTCGAGCAGGAAATCCAGCGTCATCATATCGAGCAGGAATTCGTCGACCGCCTCAGCCAGTACCTGCGACTTGGCCTTGAGGTGAGCGAGGAGCGCGCGCGCTTCTCCCGCGGCGTTGGCGCCGTCGGCGTCGATCAGCGCCTCGAGCTTTTTGAAACAATCCATCCCGCAATCCCCTGCCGCGGCCCTCAATCGCCGAGGGGCAGGAAAGTTCCTAGCGAAAGGAAAAATTCATGACCGCATCTCGCGAGCAGGAATCGCTCGCCCGCGTGCTCGCGCATGAGGGTGCCTACAGCAATCACCCGGCCGACCCGGGTGGCGCCACGATGAAGGGTGTGACCCAGCGGGTTTATGACGCCTATCGCAAGAGCAAGAAGCTGGCGCCTCGGTCGGTGAAGAGCATCACCGGCCAGGAACTCTTCGAGATCTACGATCGCCAATACTGGGATGCGGTGAAGGGCGACCGACTGCCGGCCGGGGTCGACTATGTCGTCTTCGACGGCGCCGTGAACTCCGGCCCGAAGCAGTCGATCATCTGGCTGCAGCGCGCGCTCGGGCCGCTGTACAAGGGCCGGCTCGACGGCGTCATGGGGCTCGGCACCGTCGCGGCCGTCCAGGCCTGCAACGACCACGATGCCCTGATCGGTCGGATTTGCGATCAGCGCCTGGCCTTCCTGCAGCACCTGAAGACGTGGCCGGTGTTCGGTCGCGGATGGTCATGTCGCGTCGCGGAGGTCCGCTCGATTGGCCAGTCCTGGGCAACCGGGCTTACGCCGCGGGCGGCGAGCTTCGTCGACGGCGGACAGGCGAAAGGATTTATCGAGGATGCCAAGGCTGCCCCATCGACCGGGCCGGCCGATGCCACAACCGGCGCCGGCGCTGGCGGGCTTGGCCTTTCCGGCTACCTATACGATCTGCAGAACCAGCTTTCGCCGTTCTCCTACACCAGCGAATGGATCGGCAAGGTCGTCGTCGTCCTGGCAATCGCAAGCGCGCTGCTCGCAGTCGGCGGTCTCGCCTGGCGCCGGTATGCGAACCGCAAGGCGAAGCGCCTCGCCGCGGCTCTCGGGGCGGAGCCGACGTGATGGAAAACCTCGCTTCCGTCTTTGCCGTGATCCTCTCTCGCGCCTTGCCCACGGTCGCCGCAGTAGGCCTGGCTCTCATCGCCGGCTTCCTCATCT
>NZ_RZST01000005.1:0-40889 GCF_003997575.1 Mesorhizobium sp. M1A.F.Ca.IN.022.07.1.1 | reverse complement strand
CTGCAGCGGTATCTGGCGCAGATAGGCGAGCGTCTCCTCGCGCGTCGAGCTCTCGATCGTCTCCTTCTGCGTGGTCGTCGTGGTTGTCGTGGTGCGGCCGGCGGTCGATTTCGACGTGGTGATGACAACCGGCGACGACAGAGCCGCCGCGCTGTCGGAGGCCCATTCGGTGGCGCTCTCGGTCCAGTAGTCGACCGGCGGGTTGATCGTCATCGACGCCGGCAGCGGCGTGAAGTTCTGATAGGGGTTGATCTTGGTGCAGCGGGTGGCGAGAGCCTGCTCGACCGCGACTTCTTCCGTCCAGTTCAGCAGCGTCACGCCGGGCAGGTTGACCGCATGGAAGGTCGGGTCGATCGCCAGCCGCAGCAAGCCGCCGAACACGGCCGCGGTCTGCGCCTCGCCCTCGTCTCGGTAGCGGTCGGAGGTGAAGGGATCGACGAACACGCCGTTCTTCGAGATCGGCTCTCGGCTGTCAATGTCGCGCTGCAGGCGCTCGAGCGCGATCAGGTCCAGAGCGTCGACCAGGCTGTTATACATCCGGTCGATCTTCGCCATGGTGTAGGCGCGCACGCCGATATTGGTGACGTTCGGCGTGCCGGTCCAGATGTTCTCGAGCAAAGCGAGCGGCAGCACGTCGGCCGGCACCGTCGGCGGCAGCGAGTTGGTGCGGCTCGAAACGCCCTTCAGGTAGACCGAGTTGCCGTCGCTATCCAAACCGAGCACGTCGACGCGCGGCAGCTTGAAGTCATAGTCGACCTGTATCTGGCCGCCGTTCACGCCGCCGGCAATGGTGATCGAGGTCGCGGTGATGTCGGTCGGAACGACAATGCCGAGATAGCGATATTTGACGGTATAGCTCGACCCGGTCGCCGGCTCCGCGCCGCCGGCCGCCCATGAGACGAGGTCGCCTGCCTTTGTGTAATCGGCCGCCGTGGCATAGGTCGTCGCACCCTGCTTCACCTCGAGGATGGCGGTGACGCCAGTGTTGGCCAGCGCGTCGGACCCGTTCGGGGTGCCGCCGCGAACGACCGTATCGGTCACCTCCTTCTCGACCAGGACTTCGCGAATGGTGGCGATCGGCCCATGGTTGAGCGTGACGACCGTCGGGTTGGCGCCGAAGGTGTGAACCTCGGTCGGGATGCGGAAGAGATCGAAGCTTTCCGTCTCGCGGTGGCGCAGCGCCGCATAGCGCGTGCGCTTCTGGCCCTTGATGTTGGCAACGCCCTCCGCGATCGAGAAGACCTGGTCGGCGCCATCCTTGCCCAGCGCCGACACGGAGCAGCCGGACACGATATAGTTTCCGTTGGCGTCGAAGTCGTAGATCGCGAGCTGCGCGTTGATGCCGGTGAGATTCGGCGGTGGGGTCTGGTCGATCGCGACGCCGTCCTTCAGCAGGTAGACCGAATAGAGATCGCCTTCGCCGCCGTCGCCGGAGAAACCCCAAGCCAGCGCGAAAATGACGCGCGCGGCGCCGGCTTCGCCCTCGGACAGCGAGCCTGGCATCAGGCCGAGCAGAGCGGGCTCCTCGAGCTCGGTGACATAGGTCTCGATCACGCGCACGCCGATATGCACGGCGCCCGCCATCGGAACCGCAGCAAGCACGGCGCCCGGAGCGTCGAGAACGCGACCGTTCACATAGAGCCTGCCGGGCGTGAGCGTCACCGTGCCTGCCTCGGCGTCGATGATGATGTCGGCGCCCTCGACGCGGTCGCCGTCGCGCGCGACCAGGTTGCCGATCGAGCGGATCTTCCGCTGCAAGAGCGACTGCGCTTCAACCATCTCGGCCGCCTGGCCAATCTTGCCTTCTCGCGTCAGGACGCTGTCCCACAGGGGAAAGGCGATCGAGCGGTCATAGGCGCCCGACAGGTTGGATTTGTGCTCGTGCATACCGCCTCAAACGATCTTCAGGAGAGCGCGAAAACGTTCGCGCGATGTCATGCCGAGAAGCGCCGGCACTATGGCGAAATCGCCGACGATGGTGCCGCCGGAGAGCCCCGCGCCGGGCAGCCACATGATGCCGGCCGGATGCGCACCGACCGGCGCGCCGCCAAGCGTCACACTCCAGGACCGGATGGTCTCGCCCTCGCCTTCGCCGAGTTCCAGCGTGGCTTCGACATAGATGTTCGGGCCGACACCGCTTGCCACGACCCAGCCCTGCCCTGCCGCCTGGTAGTAGCCACCGAAGGAAGCGCTGACCGGCCGATAAACCCGCGCCTTGCGGAAGCCGATCGGCGAGCCGTCCTCGCGATAGACGCCGATCCAGCAACTCTTCGCCAGCAGCGCGGTCGCGATGATCTGCGCCCGCGACAGAGCCGCATCCGAGACCCATTTGAGGCCGGGCGAAATCCAAGGGAACGGTCCCCAGCCGATCGACCCGCCCTCGACCGGCTCGATCCAGGCGCCAAGCGCGCTCAGCTCGGCTTCCGTCAGATCGTGCTGGCCGGCGTCGAAGGTGCGGCCGAACGACCATTTGACGCCGCCGACATGGAGGAAGACGCCGGAACTGTCGCCCCAGATACCATCGCCCCAGCGCGACCAGGCCCAATCGTGCTCGCGCACATTGTAGCCGTTCCAGGCGCGGTAGAACTCGGAGCGGACCGGGTCCGACAGGCGCACCACGGCCTCGATCGCGCCGAGATCATCCTCGTCGTCGCGGAAACGATCGAGCTCGAGTTCGTAGAGATGCCATCGGGTGCGGCGCACCGGCGCTTCGTAGAAAGTCGAGAAGGCGTAGCCTACCCATGTCAGGCTTTCGGCCACGCCCTGCGGCGTGCCTTTCACGCGCTGCCAGCGGAGACCGTATTCGATGACCGAGGCAAGGTCGGGCAGATATTGCGAGATCGCGCCGAGCCCGTATTCGACGACAAGCCACGGCAGGATCGACGGTTGAACCGGCGCGAATTTGAAGCCGCGCAGTTCCTCGAAGCCCGGCTCGAGCTCCGGCAGGCGGTCGAGCGATTCCGACAGCGCGCGCTCGAAGGCCGTCGCGTTCTGCGGCAGCAGGTTCTGCCGATCGGTCACCGGTCGCGGCCCCTGTAGGTTAGGGTGACAGTGCCTAGCTTCACCGCGGCGCCGTCATCAATGATCGTGTCGACGACCGGGGCGGCCAGGGACACTTTTTGGACGCCAGGCACCTGGAGTTTCGAGACCAGCCACGAGCGCGTCAGGTTGAAGCCGAGCCCGCCCTCGTCGGCGAGCGCCTGGCGCATCAGCGCCTCGAGGCTGTCGAACACGGTCATCGGCGTCGTCGGCAACAGCCAGATATCGGCGGCGACGTTGACCGTGGCGCTGGTGGCGGACAAGACCGTGATGCGGTCGGAAATCACCCGCACACTGCTCTTTTGCACCTCTGCATCGACGGCGGCGAGCAAAGCGGCGTCAGGCTCGCCGAAATTGTCGGTCGCAAGCACGGCAATGCGGATGTCTGGCCCGGTGCCGACGCGATAGACGGCGACATCCTTGACGCGGATGCTGGCCCGGAATGCGGCGTTTTTGTACCAGTCCTCGGAGCCGGCCGTGGAGCGGCCGGAAATGGCAAGCACAGTGCGGGCGCGAAGCCGGTCATCCATCTCGCCGTCGAGCTTCACGACATCGTAGAACGCGGCAAGGTGTTCGAGATCGGCGCCGCCGGCGAAGGCGAGGAGGTTGGCCTTGACGGCGTCGTTGATGGCCGCCCGGTAGAGGACCTCGCGGAACGCGCCGACCTGCAACTGGATGTTGCCCGGCTCGCCCTCGAGGTCGATGATGCCGGAGACGTCGAGCCCGCTGGCTGTCGCCAGGTCGACGAAGACGGCCTTGATCCCGGCCAGCGCGGCAGCCTCGGAGGTGACGCTGATCGCCTGCGGATCGGGCAGGCCCTCGAGCGTGGATAGATCGAGCATGGCGGTTCCTGCTTCCGGGCGAAGCCCGCAAGGCCGACTGGCCGTCGCGGCTGATGCCGCGCCCCACCGGAGCCGCAGGCGGCGAAGCCGTGCGCGGCGTGAGGCTATGAAGAAGTTACGATCAGTTGGCCGCCGGCCTGACCGAGGCGCAGCGAGACGGTGCCGGCCGGCGTGAAGTCGCCGAGATGGGCGCGCGGCCGGTAGATGCCTTCGATGACCCAGGCGGAAGCGCCGGCGCGGTCAAGTGTCAGCGGCGAGATGCGCGTCGGCGTGAGGCGCGGCTCGAAAAGCAGGATCACGGCCGCGACCGACCACTGGAAGCGGATGACGGTCTGGACGTTGGCGAGCTCGCCGAGCAGCGCCGGGACCGGACTGCCGACATATTCACGCAAGACGCGCTCGAAATAGCGTGTCGTCAGCAGGATCTCGATCGCCTGGATGACGTTGTCCCAGCCGCTCTGCCGCAGCCCGTTCGAGCGGTCCATGCCGAATTGTTCACTTGCGCTTCCCGCGCCTGCTCTGCTTCGCCGGAGCGTCGGCCGATCCATCAGCCTTCGGCTGCGCCGGCTCGACGACATGGCCGCGCAGCCGCTCATAGGCCGCCTGCGACCGCGTCATTTCGACGGTCGAGCCGGCGGCGCCGAGCTTCGGCGCGCGATGGGGTGACGACGAATTTCATGGAAGCTCCTAGTCGGCGGCGAATACTTTCGAGGAGCCCTCGACGATCGGCCAAAGGCCGGTCGAGGATCCCGACATGACATGGACGCGATCGCCGATGCGGGCGACCTTCTTCCCCTCGGCCGCGCCGAGGTCGACGCGGGATGCCGACAGTTCCGCGCGGTCGCCGCCGCCGTCGAACAGCATCGTCGCCCCGCCGAAGGTCGACAGGATCCGCGTGCCGGGATCGGAAGACGGCGCGGCGTTCTGGTCCGAAAAGGTCATCGGCAGCGCTACGGCCTGGCGCATGTCGCCATGCGGCGCGACCAGCATCATCTGCTGGCCTTGCGTCGGCGGCCGCCAGGACTTTTCGGTGCCAGCGATCTCGCCCCACGGCCGCAGGGGCGACAGGAATTCGCGGCCATTGGCGTCCGACAGCAAGAGCTGCACGCGCTTGGCGTCGTGATCCACCTTCTTCACCGTGCCGAACCGCAGGTTGCCGGCGACCATGCGCTTTAGCGCGGCGATATCGGCCTGCAGGCCGAGGATGACCTTCACCAGTTCCGTGTCATGCATCAGGCGGACCCGCCGAGATCGGGATCGGGCAGGATATCGTCCGTCAGTTCGGTCTGCTCGCCGTTGATGACGGTGCCGACCTGGTCGAACCCGACGACTTCGCCGGCATCGGGCGGCGCGACGCCCAGCATGGCCGGCACCGCGGCCGTCGTCATCAGGGTCGACTGGATCTTCTGCCAACTCATCAGGTCGACGCCCTTGGCGAACTCGCCGCGCATGATGACGACCGCAGACTGGTAGTCCGCGACCGTCGCCAGTTTGGTCAGTGCCGCGTCAATGACGGGAGGCAGCTCGGCGCCCGGAGCGGGATCGCAGACCGGCTCGATCTCAATCTCGACCATGCGGATGGCGTGCTTGCGGCCGCCCTCCGGATCGACGCCGCGAGCGGCCTTCACCGGCCCGATCGCGGCGACAAGCGAGCGAAAGCATTCCGCGAAGGCATTGTTGGGATCGGACAGCACGCGCCGCCACTGCCGGTCGAGCATGTCGAGCGAGAATTCAAGACCGGCATCGGTCGGCGCGATCTCGATCTGGTTGACCGCCTGGCCGTCGGTCGTCTGATAGGTGACGCTGCTGGCGACGATGAGGTCGAGCGCGAAGGTCACGGTGCCGGAAGTGACGAAGAAGCCTTCGTTCTGGGCGGCATACTTGGTTTCGTCGATGCGCACCAGGATGACCGGCGCCTGCCGGTCGCTCATGATCGAAGACAGCGCCTCGATCGAAGAATCGGTAACGCCGTCGGCGGCGATTGTGTTCCCGCGCAGGGCCTGCACGGCAAGCATGCGCAGCATTGCGTTGACCAGGCTCATCCGTTCTGTCCTTCGCTTGCCGCGGCTTCGCCGGCCGCTGCGGACGGCCGGCCAAACGTGCCCGACGGGCGGCCGCCCTCGCCGCCTTCGGCGGAGATCACGACGCCGCCTTCAGGTTCGACAGATAGAACACGATCACCTCGGGCAGGTCATCGACGACGCGCTCGATCGAATAGATCGGCTCGGCCGGGCGGCTGGTGACCTCGCACTGATCGCCGGCCTTCGGCAGCCAGGGCATGTCGGCACGCGGGATCGAAACGGTGCACAGCCGGCCGGCGTAGCGGGTCGGGGCCATGCCGCGATCGCGGCCGCCGATGATCTCCAGGTCCGGGTCGATGTCGAACCGACCTTCCAGGCCGACCATGGCCGGGCGCGACGGATCGTCGGCCACCGACATCTCGCAACGCAGCTTGGCGCGGACCGTGATGAGGTCGCCCATGCGGGAGCGCGTCTCATGGACAAGGCGCGATCGAGCTGCACGAATATCCATGAGAGGCTCCGAACGAGATGAGACCTCAGGCCTGGCCGAGATCCATCTGGCTCGCCTCGTCCGCCTTCACGAGGTCAACCTTGCTGGCAGGGCGCGCGGCACCCTTTGCGACAAGATCGTCGAGCTGCTTCTTGTCGACGTCAATGATTGATCCAGGCGCCTTCACCTCGATTTCGGCGCGCTTGATTGTCTTGCCTTCCGGGCTCTTCTCGCCTGGCGACCTGCACAGGTGAACGGTGCTCAAAGCAACGGCTTTGACCATAATGCTTTCTCCAATTGTGTTGAATTGCCGAGAAAAGATGTCGGACCGGGGCAATCAGCCGAGGACGGTCGCCTTCAGCGTCGCGTTCGGATTGACGGGCACCATCAGCGGCGCCGACTGGGTGAGGATCTGCTCGATCGCCACATCGCCTTCGGGGATGTAGTTGCGCGGGAAGATCGGCAGCGCCTCGAACTGCGCATGCACGTCGACGATCGTGCCGAAGCAGCGATAGCCCTGCACGTTCGGCCCGGTCAGCACGACATCCTTGGGCGACATGAACGAAGTGACCGAGCCGTTGACGGTGTAGTAGTCCTTATAGACCCAGACTTCGATGCCGCCACCGAGCGTGCCGCCATAGCGGACCTCGCCGGTGGTCATGAGGCCGGTCTTGATCGTCAGGTCGGCATTGCCGCGCCTGGTCAAGTCCATCTCGGCGAGTATCTCGCTGTCGCGCCGCATGACACCCCAAGCATCCGTGCCGACGGTGATGCGGTTCGGCGCGCCGCCGAATTCGGCCGAATGCATCGTGTCCGCCCAGCCCTGGATGTCGTCGAGGATGGACACCCCGGGATCGCCCCAGCGCGCTCCGGCGCCGAGCGCCACGGTGTGTCCGGCCGCGCGACCGAAGTCGACCAGCCGCTGCGGCATGTCCTTGCCTTCGATGACGACCTTGCCGTCGATGACGGCCTTGGCGGCCATCCATTCCCAGAGCCTTTCGACCGCAACGCGATGGAACTGCAGGATGTCGGCTTTGACCGCATCGTAGCGCGCCGCGGGGCTCTGCGAATTGGGACCGAGCAAGGTGCCCGGGCGGCGGGTGAGAGCCCGCAGCGGCGACACCGGATCGCTGGCCTTGACATAACCCGGCTTGAAGCGCTCGACGCGCGCGCCTTCCTCGTAGATCGCCCGGCCCTGAGCCATTGGGGCGACGAAGGGCGCGAGCTTCCGCCCCGAACGCGGAATCTTCTCCAGGTCGATATATTCGTCGGTCGATGACATCTGGTTGGGGAAGAGAAGGTCGAGCCAGTAGCTCGGCACGATGTCGAGTTCGCGGAACACACCGAGCAGGGTGTGCGTATCCCAAAGTTCGTAGTTGTCGAAATCCGCCATGGTCGTGGCCCTTTGAAAGAGGCGGCCGGGGCCGCGATTGCGTTGAGGGTTTGCGCCTTGCGCTCAGAGCCGCTTGCGGACGAGGATGTTTGTGGGCGCCGGCGCGCCCCGGAAAGCGGCCTCGCGCTTGTCATCCGTGTTGAACGAGGCATCCCAATTGAGCGCATCCGGATTGAAATTGCCGGCCCGGTAGATCGCGACGCGCTGCGCGACATCGGTGTCGACCACCGGGGCAGTCGTGATGCCGAGCGGCGCCACACCGAGCTTATCCGCCCCGCCGACGAGGGTGGTGTTCGAAAATGCGATGGCCGCGCCGGTCTCGGTGGTTGCGATCGCGTTGCCGGGCGCTCCCGCGGTCTTGGCGACGATACCGACGATGCCAGCGGCATCGGACTGAGCGCTGACATCGGGATGGGGCGTGGTGAGCGAACCGTATGCGGTGCCGGCACCAGCTCCGCCATTGATCGCCGCGATCAGGTTGCTGGCGGTCTCCGCCGCCGTCGCACCGATCTTGATCTGACCGGCGACAGTGGTCGGCGCAGCCTTCAAGGTATAGACCGTCGCGCCGATGGTGATGGTGTCGTCGACGGCCCCGACACCGGAGAACACCAGCCGGCCGGTCGCCTTGCTGCCGGGCGCATGGACAAAAGTCGCCATGGCAAGGGTGTCCGCGGCCGCGAGGCCGACAACCGAGAAAGCCGGCAGCGCTACATCCGCTGCCACGGGAAAGTCCTCGGTGACAGGGTGCGGGATGGCCGAATTGAAGATTTCGGCGGAGGTGAACGTATCGGACACGTCCCGTGCCGCCATGCCTGGCTGCGCAAAGGGAATGCTGGTCATGATCGACCCTTTCAGGTGAGGAGTTGCGATTGGATGGTGCGAGGCATCAGCCCTGCCTGACCGGCGCTCCCGTCGAGGCGCGGTAATTGGCCAGGATCCGGTTGGCCGCTTCCTGCGATGCCGCCGCGGACTTTCCAGCGCCGGGCTGTGCGAGGCCGGCCGCGGCAAGGCGCGATTTCTCATAGACCTCGGCGCCTGCGTCTACCGGCTTGAACGCCGCGACGTTGGCGACGACGAACGCGGCGACATCTTCACCGGTCATGGCAGGCGACTTGGTCGCCAGGTCGAGCGCCGCCGCCATGCGGCCGCCGTCGCCCTTGACGCCCTCCGCCCCAAGGGCGGTCGTCAGGCGCTTGTTCTCGGCCGCCACGCCGCAGGCATGGCCTTTAATCTCGGCAGCCGCGACGGCCGCGTCGTGATTGGCTTTCGGAATGCCGGCAACTTCAATGGCGGCGGCCGCGCCGGTGGTCTCGCTCATGGATGTGCTCCCTTTCTGCGGGGTTGAGCGCCCGCCGTTCGGCGTGGAGGCGCGGGAAAGTTCGGCAAGCACGCTTTCGAACGAACCGACCCGGTCGGCGATGCCGGCGTCGACCGCAGCCTTGCCAATGAAAGTGCGTGCTTCCGTCTTGCGCGCGGCGGCTGCGGTGAGCCTGGAGCCCCGCCCTTTCGCCACCGTGCCGAGGAAGGCGCCGTAGAAGGCGTCGACTTCGGCCTGCAGATCCGCGCGGACGGCGTCGGTAAGCGGCTCGAAAGGGTTGGCGTCGACCTTGTGGGCGCCGGCGTGGATGAGCGTCGGCGTAATGCCGTCGCGGTCCAACTGCCGGCTGAAGTCGGCGTGCAGAAGAACGACGCCGATCGAGCCCGCTATGCCGGTTTCCGTGGTGACGATCTCGTTGGCGCCGGACGCGATGGCGTACATGGCCGAAGCCGCCATGCCGTTGACGACCGCGACGGTCCGCTTCCTTGCGGCAAGATCGCGCACGAGGGCCGCGGTTTCGAAGGCGCCCACGGCTTCGCCGCCTGGCGAATGCATGTCAAGGATGACAGACCTGACAGCCGGGTCGGCAGCTGCCGATTTCAGCTGGAAGCCGATCCCTTCGTAGGAAGTCAGACCGGAGCTGGCACCGACCCAGGCGCCGCGGTTGACCAGGGAGCCGGTGACCGTGATGATGCCAACCCCGTCGCGGGTGACGCGATAAGGCACGGCGCGACGGGCACCGTTCTCGTCCTCGACGACCGATCCCCCCTCGAATCGGGAACTCTCGGGCCCATTGACGCCGAGCCTGCCGGCAAGGACGGAAAGCACCACCTCGGCCTTGTCACGCGTGATCAGCAGCGGCCGGTTCAGCACCCGGTCGGCGATATGGATCAGCGATGTCATGGGGGCTCCTAGCGGATGAACCGCATGGTCTTGGCGTAGCGCGAACGCTTTCCGTTTTTTGCCGAACAGGCGGCCGAGAGGCGCATCAGTTCGGCGTCGAGCGCCTTGATGTCGGCGCCGGAGAAACGAAGCTGCTCTCGCGTCACCGGCGAGTGGATAGAAAGTTCCTCGACATGCTCGCCGGCGAGCGCGCGCAGCTTGACCGCATGGAGCGCCTGATAGAGGGCGCAGGGGTCATCCTGGTCGACGGCAACGCCGTTGATGCTGACGAGGGCCGGCATCAGGCAAGTTCCTTTTTCTTCGATGCCTTCTCGTCCTGGATGACGTCGTCCTTCGCGTCGCCCGGCCCCTGACCGAACGGCGACGGCATGCCCGCCTCGACATAGCGCTTGTGCCAGTAGAGCCGGCGCTCGAAGACCTCCTCCGCGTCGGCCCCGATCTCCGCGCATTCCATGTCAAGCGTCGACGTCCCGTTGAGCAACCGTTCGCTCGCCGCCTTGGCGCTCTTCTGGTCGTCGGCAGTGGCCTTGGCCGGGCCTTGCCACATTGCCCAAAGCACCCTGTCGCGGTTTGCGGAGAAAGCCTCGTAGCCACCCTTGAACGGCAGCCGGCCGGTGCCGATCAGCTCGTCCACCAGATGCTCGAAGCCGATCTGGCAGATCGGAGAAGCGATGCGATCGCGACGGCGGGTGACAACCGGGTGCAGGGACGCCCCTTCCATTCGGGTCGAGGAATAGGTCGCGCCCTCGTAGTTCATCGTGTAGCTGGCAACGCTCATGCCGATCGCGCGCGCCATGCCGCGCTGCAGCTCGTTGGATACGGGCAGGAATTGCGGCCCCGGAATGCCGGTCGACATCAGGTCGAGTTTCTCTCCGGGCGCCAAATGCGAGATTTTCGGATCGCTGCCGACCGAGATCTCGCTTTCGGCCGCCTTGTCCATGACGGCAAGGAAGTAGTCGCGGAACTGGGCGCGCAGTTCCTTGCCGTCCTGACTTTCGCCGAGCGCTTCAAGAGCCTCGAAGGCCTCTGCCGAAGGCTTTTCGCTGGTCAGCACCTGGGCAAAGACGGTCTGGAGGATGCCGGTCTGGATCGTCACGTCGACCAGCGTCTCCCATTGCAGGTATTCCCGAAAGGCCGCGACGAGCCGAGAAATGCCGCGCACGTCGTTGCCGTCCACCGGGTCGAACACATGAGCGACCATCTGACGTCCTTGCGCGTCAAAGGCCCGATGGTCGCGCTTGACGACGATGCCGGTTTCTTTCTCGGCGAGACGGTAGGCGACAGGACGGCCGTTTGGATCGTGGATAACGCCCTGATACAGCCCCTCGAACTCACTGGTGTCCTGCACCAAAGCGGTAGGCGTCGTCAGGCACATCTTGGTTCCGGACGTGATGCCGTAGCGGCGGCGGACGCCGGCGGACATATAGTCCATCAGCATCAGCGCCTCGCCAAAGACGACGTCATGGCGCAGAGCGATGTCGACCTTTTGCGGCACGATGAATTTGCCCTTAAGGTCGCATTCGCGCGCGTTCCACGCCCAGCGTTTCCACTCGGCCTTCAACAGCTTGATGAAATCGTCCGTCTCCTTCCTGTCGTAACCAAGCTTTGCCAGGTCCGGCATCGGATTGAGGATGAGCTCGACCCCGACGGTGTCGGCGATGACCTGGTCGACCGCGCCTCTCAGACGGCCGGAATTCTGGATGATGTCCATGGCAAGGCCGGCCGCGCGTCGCCACGCGGTGCGAACCTCGTCGCGATGATCGCGCAGCGCGGTGCCGCGCGTCGACAGGATCCGGGAACGGCTGTCGCGCAGATACCCGGCATTTGCGGACGGACGAGGAGCGGACGCGCCTTCCCTGCCGAATAGTCGCTCCAGCAACTTCATGCGCGCCTTTTCCATTTCTCGCGACGGGCTTGCGAGGCCTCGTCCGTCGTCGATTCCGTCGGGTCCGTGGTCTCAGGCTTCGGGGCATGGCGCAGGCCGTGAAGGAGGTCCGGCTCCGAAGCCGGTCTCAGCCGCTCGCGCAGCGCCGCCCAGTCGTCTGCCCTGTTGGTCGACAGCCCGAGCATTTCCGCCATCGCCATGGCGTAGACCTGCGCGTCCAGGCAGTGGTTGTCCGGCCGCAGGCGTTTCCATTCCTCGTGGAACTTGCCGCGCACGACCTCGGCGACGAAGGCCTCCGCCGTGAGCTGCAGGAAATATTCCTTCGGCAGGAAATCGCCGAAATGCAGATAGCCCGGCGGATCGGCCGGCTCGCCGGAACGCAGGCCGGGCTTGTGCAGGTTGGCGAACAGCTCGGACTTCAAGCTCCATGTGCCGACTGGCCATAGCATGGCGCTGCCGAAACGCTTGCGCTTGCCGCGCTTGGTGACCGACTTCTTGGCCGGGACGCTGATTGCCGGCACACCGCGTCCGCCGACGCCCTTGACAGCATAGGCATTGGGGCGCCGCCGGCACCATTCCAGGACCTGATTGGTGCGGCCGCCGTCGCCGCCGTCCACGGCCAGTGCCTCGATCCGCCGCCAGCTACCGAAAGCGTCGTGGAGCGGCTTGGCGAAGAACTCACCGAGCTTCGTCCAGGCGCCTTCGCCTGCATTGTCCGTCGCACCCTCGAAGAAGCGGACGCCCAGCACCCAGCATTGCCGGTCTTCGCCAAAGGCGACGACGACGGTCCAGATGCCATTGTGCTGCACGTCGGCGCCGGCGACGAGAATGAGCCCATCGGCAGGGATCTCCATTTCCGCGAAGGGTTCGCGGCGCTCCATCAGCCGCTCGTATTCCGGCGCGTTGCCTTTCACCTTTGCGGGAAGGCCGTACACCAGATTGAAAATGCCCTTGTCGCCGAGACCGCCGGCCTTGGAGTGGTTGAGTATGTCCTCCGCGATCGCTTCGTAGCTCATCATAAGCGAGATGAAGGCATCGACGTGAAAGCCGGGGTGCCGGTCAGGACCGGTCAGGGTGGCGATGTAGCGGCCATTGCGGACGCCGATGACCCGCTCGGTTTCGGAGATGATGTGCCCGCAATGCGGGCAGACATAGAAGCTCTTGTGCGGATGCAGTCGATCGAGGTGGAAGCCCTCGCGGCTTTGAACGAACTCTTCGCCACATTCAACGCAGGCAATGTTCCAGAAACGCTGGTCGGAGCGCTTGAAGGAACGGTCGATCCGGCAGTGCCCCGGCAGATCGCCGAGTTCGTCGCCGGTGTCGATCTCAGGCGTCGACAGCTCGAAGATCTTGAAGGCCTTCGTGCGCCGGAAGGCGGTGAAGCGACCGAAGAAGAGCGTTTCCGGATCGTCGCCGCTGACATGGGTCTGCCACTTGGAGACCTCGTCCTTGACGCCGTAGCGCGTGGTCTTGCCCGAGAGATCGGTCGCGACGTTGGCGTTGGCGAGCATCAGCGATCCGCCGGCGAAGCGCTTCTCGTAGATGGTCGAGCCCGAGCCGGACCGGCTCACGGCCGGGAAGATCACCTGTTTGTCAGTCTTCGCCTGCCAGGCCTCGATAAGGGGTTGCAGCTTCTGGCTGTTCATGTCCTGCAGGAAGTCGATCGAAGGCAGGCCGTAGATGGTGTTGTCTGGCGCCGTGTCGGCGATGTAGAGCGACCAGGCAAGGGCGAGGATCGAGACGCCGGTCTGCTGCGACTTGCGCACCGTCACCAGATTGCAGGGATGCTCGAGCGACAGGCAGTCGGCGATCTCGCCGAGATATGGCGCGTCTTCGAGCGCCCAGAGTTCCCCCTTCTTAGGCCCGTCGACAAGCACGATGTTGTCGGGCAGCCACTCGCGAAAGCGCGCCGGCGGGCGAGGCCTGATCGCCTCCGCAAGCGCCATGCCGGCAAGGCGCAGCGCGCCGGGATGGCCGAGCCCGAAATGGACGCTCACAACTCCTCGTCCTCGAGCACCTCGTCATGCTCGGCGGCTTTCTCGACGATGGCGCCGAGCCGATCGGCGATCTCGGTGTTCAACTCGAAAGCGATGCTGCGCAACAGCACGCGCAGCCCATGGGCGCCTTCTCGCGAAACTGCCAAAGCCATGTCGTCGGCCTTGTTCTGCAGACGGGCGATGCTCGACTGGATCTCACGGCCGCAGACGGTTAGGGCTTCACGCATCCGGTCGGCGCGGACCAGCTGGCCGATATGCTCCTGCCGACGCAGCTTCTCGCGTCCGACTTTGAGCCAGGCCTCCTGCCGAAGCGCTTCGTCGCGCGACGTGCTGGAGTTGGCCGGCGGGGCTGACGGCGCGTCCTTGCGAGCGGCCGCAATCTTCTCGGAGCTGGCGAACTCGCCGCGGTAATGGTCGTAGTGCGCCAGCGAAAACCGCATGATCCGGTCGCGAGCGTCGCGCTCGACCGGAAGGTCGTGCTCCTCGACCAGTCGCCGCGCGAGTTTGGTCACGGCCTGCTTCGTGACGCCATCGCGCGCCGCGATCTCGGCAGGCGTCGCCATCACGGTTTCTTCAGACGGCATTCAGACAACTTCCTTCGAGCCGCTGACAACCCTGACAACTCAACTTTTTCGATGGTGCGACTGGCGGAAATCCAGGGGCCGGTCTGCCCGTTGGAGGTCGAGGAGTGGGATACGGTCCCTATAACCTTGGGCGCGGCGCGGCAGTCTTGCCCGGTCAGTCGAAGAAGCCGGGGAGCATGAAGCTGATCTCATGCATGACCCTCGGCGGCAGCTCGCGGTTGGCGAAGGCCGTGAACTCTTGCGCCGTGTCGCCCTTGACCATCTCGGCGGGAATGATGACACCCGAGTCCACGAAGGATACTGGCCTGCCCCACCTCGTCGAGGACCGGTCCGGCGCGTAGACGTGGCCGCCCAAGCGCTTGGCGGTGACGCGATTTGGAAACCGGCCTGCCTTGGTGAAGTCTCCGGCAAACAGTCGCCGCATGCCGAAGGGCGAAGCGGTCACGCCAGCCCGCGTCTCGCGCGGCTTGAAGTATTTGAGCGAGACGTCGCCGCCCTGGGTGCGCATGGCATAGGCGAGCTCGCCATAGTTGGCCCGCTCGACCTTGATCGCCGTGCGGATGGTCCGGTACGGCAGCCCCGTCTGGTTCGCGAGCGTCCGCGTCAGCTTGGTGCGCAACCGATCGCCGACATGATTTACGGCTCGCGCCAGCACCAAGCTGCGCTGCATCTCGCTCAACCGGCCCAGCGCGTTGTCCAGCCGCTTGAGACCAGACAGATCGGCCCACCTGATCGTCAGCAGGCCGTTCACGCTCGCACTCCGAAAATGAAAAGCCCCGGTCGCGAGGAGCGCCGGGGCGAGTTCTTTCTTACCGTGATCAGGTCTATGTCAAGTTTCTGCCGCGCGTCAACGGACGGAGGCAGTTTTTTTCACGCGCCGATCAGAGGCGCTGTCCTGCAGCCATACGCCCGGCCTGTCCTCGTCGAGCCAGGGCGTAATCGAGCGGTCGGAAAGCACCAGCCGATGCGCGATCAGCTGCGGCCCGAGCTCGGCCTCGAGCCTGCGCAGCGCCGCGACCCAGATCTGGTAGTCGAGCCGGCCCATGATGTCGCCGCTCGGATCGGTCGCGAACTCGTACTTTCGGTAAGCGCCCTTCGTCGGCCGCTTGAGGCGCTCGTCATAGCCATGCACCTCGATGTCGTAGGCCTGGCCGTTGTCGTCGATGACGCGCTTCATAACGAACCAGGCCGGCTTGCCGGCGCGCTCGGCCAGCCGAACCCTGGCAGGCTCCGCGCCCCAGTCCGGCTCTCGCCCGAGGATCGCGGTTCCGACGACCAGGCTGACAACGCCTTCGCCGCGTTGCTCGTGCGAACGGGCGCGATAGCGCTCAACTGCGCGCGCAACGTACAGTTCGGCCAAACCGTGCGTATCCGGCCAATTCGCCAAGGCATTCCAGCCCTGCGGGATGACGACCTCGCAAGCGGCCAGCGCCGCGACCGCCCGCCCCACTGTCACCGCATCCTCGTGCGGCTCGCCCTGCTCGATCCAGAAATTGTCGTAGTCCTTGCGGCCTCCATCGATCAGCGCGCCAAGCTCGCCAAAGCTGGTGATCTTGCCCCAGGAAGAAGCCTGCAACATGCGCCAGGCCGAATGCGGATTTTCCAGACCTTCCACGCCACCGCCCTTCGGCAGCTCATGGACGAAGGCCCAGGTCAACAGCTCTTCTATGTTCACCGTCTTCATGTGCTTTCACTCCTTCGTCCCAATTTTTCTCTTATCGACCCAACTCGCTGCTCTTCGTCCCAAATCGAAAAGGCAACAAAGCGAACAAAAGCAGCAGGATAGCCGGGATGTCGGGACGGGAGGGTCGAAAGGGACGATGAAATCCGCGCCATACATGAAACACCCGCCATCCCTCTTTGTCCTTCGCTTGATCTCATCCGCGCACGGATGAACCGAGAGAAATCGACCCCAGCGTCCCTTGCTTCCTAACCTGCTGCTTTCCCAAACCCTTTCAGTCCGGCTCCCTTCCCCAACTCGCAATCTACCGTCCCTCGCGGCCTTGGCGCCAAAGTGGGGAAAGGGTCAGCCCTCAAAGCCGTATGCCTCCGGCGAAGGGCCTGGATCGCGGCCGGGCGGCCGCACGAACTCGTCCTTGACCCTGATGCCCCGGTAAATCGTCGTGCCGCTTTTCGCCTTCCAGAAGCGCTTCATCGCGCCGTCAGGCGATCGCCATGTCAGCCGCGTGTAATCGGGAAGCTTGCGCGAGAAGGTCGACGACTTGAACTCCGCCGCACCCTCGCGGGCTGCCCAGTTGGCATAGCCGAGGTGCAGGTCACCGGGCGAAGTCTCGTCATCCTCCTTGCCAGTCACGATGCAGGCGTTGCGCAGGAAGGCGCCGATCGGATCGCTCTCTTCCCGGTATTCGCGGGTCGCGGCAAGCACGCTTTCCGGTGGTCGCAACCCATAGTTCAGGTAGTCGAGCGTTCCCCGCACCAGCCAGGCGAAGACGCCGTCGGCTTCGGCGCGCAGCTTCTTGGGCAGGTCCCGATCGATCCTGTCCTTCGAGATCTGGACTTCCCAAGGTACGAGATAGACGCGGCGCCAGATGCCGTCGGAAGTGTCATCGATGCGCGGCTTGTGGTTGCCTGAAAGCAGGATCTTGAACTGCGGCAGCACTTCGAAGAAATCCTGGTGCAGCCGCCGCACCGCGATCTTCTCGCCGCCGGTCAGCGTCTTGATCAGCGCGTCCTTGAGCTTCACGCCCATTTCGGGTTCCGATGCCGCGACCAGCCGCGCCCCAGGCAGGCGCGCGAGATCCGGCGTCGCCTCATTGCCCCCTCGCCTGGTATCGCCGGCGAAACTGTCGATCGACAGCGTCACGGCGAAGTCGCCGAAGATCGAGCAGAGCAGGTCGACGAAGGTCGACTTGCCGTTCGAGCCTGCGCCGTAGAAGAACACCAGGCATTGCTCGACTGTGAGGCCGAGAAGGCAATAGCCTGCAAAACGCTGCAGGAAGCCCCTGATCTCCGGGTCGGGCTGCACCTCTTTCAGAAAAGCGTCGAACACCGGCGCCGCGGCACCGGGCCGATACTCGGCTTCACCACTCTTCGAGATCAGATCAACGGGATTGTGGAGGTCGAGGCGCGGCTGCCACTCATAGACAGGGTCCTGCGGATCCGACTCCTCGTGCTCCATCCGCACGAAACGCAGCGTGCCGGAGCGGCAGTTGAAGGCGTAGACATCCTTGTTAAGGTCGCCCACCATCCTGGCAACATGCGGCAGCGCTTCTTTCATCATGTTGTCCAGCTTCGAGGAACCGGCCGAGCTTTTGGCGTGACGATGCCGCGACGATTTCCTCGCATTGGCGCTCTTCTGCGCCTCATTGGCGGCGTCGATGAGGTCTTCCAGCTCCATCAGCCGGCCGAGCTTCTCGGCGTCCCAGTCCTTCCTTGGCGCGCCAAGGCGTTTGCGCTCCAGGCGGGCGTTCCGGCCGGCCTCCAGGGCCCTCTCTTCATCTTCGGTCGCGCTCAGCAGCGCCGCCTCGGCCGAGATCAATTCGGCGGTCCTCTGGGCCAGCGGCCGCACCACGGACCCGTCCTCGTCCTCTTTCCAGCGCGTGCCGTCGAAACCATGCCAGCCGACGCGCGCCACATGCAGGACGCGCGAGCCGTAGCGGATCAGGAAACGCCGGCCGTTCCCGATATCCGTCTCGGGCTCCAAGGCGCAGTCGCTCAGCACCGACTGCTCGTCGGGCTGTTCGGGAAGCTGCCGCCACGTTTCACTCGCGCCAAACAAAGGGGATCGGGGCTCTATCCCATAGGCGGCGGCCTGGCGCTGGGCTTCCTCGAGCACGGCGGCCACCTGATCCGGCATGGCGGGGTTCTTGCTGCTCATGCCACCCTCTTTGCGGCTTCGGCAGCCATGGAGGCGAAATCGCAGCCAGGCCGCGGCCAGACGATCGGGATCGCCCTGCCCGGCCGCGCATGCCGGGCACGGGCGCGCGCCATCGCCGCCGCGGTCACAACGCGCTCGGAGTCGCCATCGGCGAGCAGCACGAGCTCGGTGACCTGTTCGCCCACCCACATGGCGTCCTCGGGGTCCTGACCAGGTCGGGGCATAGGCCCGGCAATCATCAGCGGTCGCAATGCGCCTTTCGCATCCGGCTTCTTCAGCGTGGGATGGGCAAAGCGCGAGGCGGGATCGGCCGGGCCGGCTAGATTGCCGAGGTCGCCGGCGGCGAAATAGAACGTGTCCTCGCGCCAGCTCTCCCAGCAGGCAAAGGCCGCGCCGTTCTCGATCCCCTCCCCGCCGACCCAGCGTGCCGCAGAAGGATCGCCGAAAAGCGGGATCAGCCCGCCCTTCTTCGAGCCGCGCATTTTCTTGATCGGCAGGGGCTCGCCGGTCGCCGGATCGGTGAGCAGCGGCCGGCACTTCGGCGAGCAGCCGAGATCGATCCAGGTGATGAGGCAGCCGATCGCTTCCAGGTCGGCATTGATGAAGGGCGCGACCATCGCCGGCCCAGAATGGAGCTTACTCGGCCGACCGCGCTGATCGTTGCCGTGCCAGTAAGCCAGCTCCGATGCGTAGCGCAGCCATTGCGAGGCGCCAATGCGGCCGCAGCCGCGTGCCTCGAGATAGTCGAGGACCAGCCTCCCAAATCGGCCGACGCGTGCGGCGGACTCGTAGATGGACCTGGCCTTTTGCCGCTCCCTTTCGCGATAGTCGAGCTGCCGTTCGGCGCGTTCAGCCGCCCGAGCTTCATTCAGCCGCCGGCGCTCTTCAAGGCGGCTGCGGCGAGCGGTGGCGGCGTCGGCATCTTCGGTTCCCGCCTGGCTAGGAACCGGCCGGTCGAGCACAACAGAGCACGCCTCCAGCAACCCCTCGCGACGATGCAGGTCGAGGCCTTCGCAATGCGCAGCCATGCCGATGCCGTCATTGCCGCCGGCGTCGCCAGCCCGGCAGTTCCATTTGTTCTTGACGGTGTTGAACGCAAAGGTGTCCGTGCCTCCGCAATGCGGGCATGGCTGCGGGTGCTCGTGCCGGCGGCCGGTGAATTTCAGGCCGAGCCGTTTGGCGGCGTCTTCAACCGAGACGTCGCGGGCCGCTTCGAGGAACAGTTCGATGACGGAGCCACCAGACTGCGTGCTCAAAGCAGCGACTCCTGTTTCGGCTCAGCTGGGGCTTCGACAAACATATCTGGCTGTGCATAGGCCTTTCGGATCCGCTCGCAGGCGATCTCGAAATAGCCGGCATCAATTTCGATGCCGATGAAGGGGCGGCCCTGCTTCACGCATGCGACGCCAGTCGTGCCCGATCCCATGAAGGGGTCGCAAACTGTACCTGCCGCGAAAAACCGAAGGCACCACTCCATCAATTCTACCGGCTTTTGGGTCGGGTGGCTCTTGGCATAGCCGACGACCCGGCGACGGTAGAGCTTTGCGGGGCTCTGAAACGAGGCCCAAGCCTGCTCACACATTGCAAGACTGAAGTCCTCTGGTTGGACCTTGTCCCACACCAAAAAGCACTGGGAGGGCGGCAGCGGGAAGTAATTGCCGCCCCAGATAATCTGTTGATCCGAGACCCTCCGCATTAAATCGAAAGTACTTTCACTTGGCGCGCTTGCGTCCCAGTCCTTGCGCTCATGCTTTTGCCTCACCGGATTCGATGCAATGCCGATTCCGTACGGCGGGTCAGTGAGGATTGCTTTGATACCGAAAAGCGTCGACAGCACCTTCCGGCAATCCCCTAAGATCAAACGGCAGGCGCCTATGATCTCTTCACGATGGTTCATTCGAACTCTTTTCCGATGCCCTCGCCTCCGCGCGAGAAGAGACCATCGGCTTCGACCAGCGCTCGCACCTGCCGTGCGGACAGCCCCAGCCGCGCCCGCACCTGCTCGAGGCTCTGGCCCATTTCGAACAGCAGCCGCACGCCCTCGGCCTGCATCGGCAAAGGCAGCTTGAAGAGCGTCGCCGCGTCGATGCTGCCGGGTGTTCCGAAGATTGCTTTTGCAGGTCTATCCAGCATCACAGGTGCTCCCTGTTTCAGTGCTCGTCCCGTGAAACATCGCGCCGGCATCAACTGGCGGCGGCAGGTAAAAGGCGCGGAAGGAAAGCTTCAGCCAGTCGCAAACGGCGATGACCTTCGGCGCCGAGACGTTCTGGCCGTTGCAGATGCGGGACAGGTCGGAAGCGCTTACCCCGATGTCGGCGGCGCAAACGCGCCAGCCGCGGCCGTCTTCCTCGAGCCTCGCCCGCAAGAGCTTGCCGAGTTCGCGATAGTCATAGGCAGCGAGCCTGACCATGCCTGGCCTCCTTTTTGAGAAACAGCGCCGGCTCCTCGCCGATCCAGGCGCAGAGCGCGAGAAACTCGTCTTCGCCAGGATCGCGGCCCCGCGCGGCGCGAAAGACGGCGTCGACCTCGACCTCAGCCTCCTGCGCCACGCGCGTCGGCGACTTGCCGCGATGGATGCGCCGGGCTTCGAGGAAGAGCGCAAAGAGCGTGAAATCGACCGATGTTTTCTGGCCTTCTCGGCCATTTTCCGGCACTTTGATCGAGGAGGCGCGGCTCATCGCAGCGCCTCCTCGCCGCTGCCGGTCACGGCTTGGGAGGATGCGCGACCGGCAAGAATATCGGGACCGAAGAGGTCGGGGCGCTGCGCATGGCGCGAGATGCCGGTGGCGCGCTCGATGTCGAGCACGCGTTCGGCCGGCACCCGCTTCCAGGAGTAGAAAGCCTGGTGGCGGATGCCGAGATGCGAGGCGAGCGCGCCCAATCCGCCAACCTTGGCGGCTGCGATTCTGACGATTTCGATCATGGCATGATGGTAGGTATTACCTACCTACTATGTCAACAGGCAATCGCTTGCAAAAAAGTAAGCAATAATTACTATGCTGCGGCATGATCGCGACGATACGCACCGACTCGACGACACTCGGCCAGCGCCTCCGCCAAGCCCGCGAGGCTGCCGGCCTGACGCAGAACGACGTCGCCGATCATTTCGGCATCAAGCGTGTCTCGGTCACGCAATGGGAGGCTGACACCACCCGCCCCTCGATGGAGCGGCTGCCCGAGCTCGCCGCGCTGCTCAAGACCGACGTGGCCTGGCTGCTCGACGCCTCAGGCGCCGCACCCGTGCCGATCGTACGCGAGCCGAAGCCGCGTGCGTCGCGCACGCCGATCATCCCTGGCGACGAGCTGGTGGGCGGGCGCGACCTGCCGATCTATGCCGCGGCGATGGGCGGCGAAGGCCACATGATCGTGACCTTCGAGGCGATCGACTGGGTGAAGCGGCCGGCGGTGCTGCAGAATGTGCGCGGCGGCTACGGCATCCTGGTGCGCGGCGAATCCATGATCCCCGCCTATTGGCCCGGGGACACCGCGCTGGTGAACCCGCATCTGCAGCCGGCGCGCGATTCCGACGCCGTGTTCTTCCATACCCCGCCCAAGGAGCGCGGCGACGAGGAAGCGATCATCAAGCGCCTGGTGGGCATGAACGATCGCGAATGGACGCTGGAGCAGTACCGGCCGGCGAAGACGTTCAGCGAGAGCCGCGTAGACTGGCCGATCTGTCACCGGGTGGTGGGGAAATACAACGCTCGGTAGCTCCGATTCCGCTTATTCGATAAAATTTTCCGCGGAGAAAACTGCTATACCATATTTCCTGACCAGCAATTTTGACACGCATCCACCGCTTTTTTTAATCTTTTCCTTTTGCTTCGACTTATATTTCTTCGCGCGAGGGTCAAATAGATCAATGTCGTCAGTTACAATAATGTCCGACGACGAACCCAGGGCAATGGCGGGCCACTTTCTATCCTTTTTCGGCACACCAAGCTCCCTTAGTTCTCTTTCCGCTTTGCGATCCATGGGGAACATGACGATCACCTTATTCACCAGCTGATCTGCTATCCAGTCGCGCAGATTGAGACCCACCGCCGCCGGCCGGCAGCAGTCATGATATTCCTGAAGAGCCATGTCCTCATCATCAATTGCAATGCAACCACGCTCGATAGCTAGATTCACGACAGTCGAGTAACATCCGACCAGGTCCCCGACTCGCTCTTCTTGAAAGCCTTTGAAGCAATTCGCATCAATTACGGTCGGCATTGTCTATCGCTTTCCCGGATAGAAAAAGTCGAAAGACTGCTGCTCGGGTCTTGTCGATTTTCCAGCAGCTGCGGCTTTGGCTAGTTCAAATGATTCCGCCTGTCTTTGAGGAAAGAACCCACCCGGCCACGGCGGCTCGAAGGACCCATTGTCTGAGATTTGTATAGGAGTCACCCGGTTTGGTCCGTCGACATCCTGGACATAAAATATCCGAACGTTCTCCCTGCTGATGTCGCCCGCAGCAACATGTGTAGCGACTCGCAACACGAGGCTGTCACTATGTGTCTCGATGAAAACTTGGGACCGCAATCTTGAGAGCGAGGCAAAAAACGAGCCAAGAGCTGCTTGCGCATTGGGGTGTAGATGAATTTCGGGTTCCTGGACCATCAATATGGGAGTTGCCGATGAGCCCTGCCTGGCACGGTGAGCCAACTCTATGCCTGCGACAAGAACCGGGAGCACTTGGCTGCATCCAAATCCTACGTCACATATGTTGTGGTCTGAACCATCCCTTCCGACCAAAACTAATTCGAAATGTCGTTCGGTGAGGTACTTAACTCGGATTCCGGCTGCGATACCGGTTGCCCTGAGCCACCTTGATATCTCGTCGGCGAAACCGACCTGCTCGTTACCTCGTTTGGAGGCGTCGCTCGCCAGCATGGTAACGGTGTTTTCACCGGCGCGCCCAATCTTCGACGCTGTTTCGCCAGAAAGTAAGTAAGTCCTCTGGGGCATTTCACGAAATGCACCCAAAGTGTCGTAGTTTTCAAAGGTATCTAGAACGGCTCTTCTGAAATTTATAATCAACCTTTCATTATATCTTAGGAAGTCGAATATTTCATCAGAATAATTTGCACCACCGGACGACTGTCTTGCCTGTCTGTCATAGCGAAATGCTTCCTGAAACAACGGAACGAAGCCAACCATCAGCGGGCGCGTCTTTTTTATACCAGCACCTATCTCCTCAACATCCCGCCCGGCTATCAGAATATTGTAACGATCTTTTGACGACGAATATTCATATAGAGGCTTATTGCTGTGCGATAGTTTGATTCTCGATAGCTCAATTTCTCTACGCTGAGTCCTATATTTTAACTCAAAGTCACAAAAATAGTTGCCGATCTTCATAGCCAAGCGGATCGGCGTGTTGGCCCGGCCGCCGTGGACCATGTCCTTATAAGTGCCGAGCTGATCGAATGGACCATTCAGAATGACTGGACCGCTGCCCAAATTGTCGGCCGTGGACGACTGGGCAAGCACGTTTATGGCACTAAGCGCACTCGACTTACCCGCATTGTTGGGCCCGACGAAAATGTTCAAACGGGAAAACTCAAATGCTGCTGACTTAAACGCCCGAAAATTCGTCAAATCTAAACTGGACAGCATGGACCTTCTCCAACCTTTGGGACCACTTCATCCCAATGTTCTGGGATAGGGGGCGGTGGTATCACTGCAATTTTCTATCTGACGAAACAACTCGCTTACGTGAACAACCCTGCAAAGAACCCCATCCAACGCATTTGGTGGCATTAGCGCTTAGAACGCCGCCACCCCGCCGCAACGGCTTCGGCTTCTGAGCAGAACCACATCTCGCCCTTGGCCTGATTGATGATGGTGGCGCTGTAATATTTCTGCCCGGGCAGGTGATAGATCCGTTCGCCTTCGGCGGAAATGTTGCCCTTGATGGTGCAGCCGGTGTTGCCGCTGCCGAGTGCGAAGGTTGGTGTGGCCGGCGCCTGCACATCATCGCTGTGCTGCGCCCGCCAATCCCATGGCGCCTGGAAGTTGCCCACCCATAGGCCGAGCTTCGCCGCCTGCGCCTTGGCCTGTTGCGCTGCATAAGCGCCGTCGCTGTATTTCGGCCAGTCCAGCGCTTGCCCGTGCTCGACCATCCAGGCGGCGACGTCCGCGCCGTCGGCTCGTGTGCAATTGCCGACAAAGCGCCCGTAGCGGTCCCATGTCACGAACGAGCATTGCATCGGCCTGGAAGCTGCCAGGAATTTGTCCAGCGCTTCGGCGGAGCGGCGGCCGCAGGGATATTCGAAGCCCTTCGCGTCGTCACAATATTGGCGGCTCTCCGGTGCGTCGATGCCGTTGAAGCGCACGCGCTGGCCGTGGATCTCGATCGTGTCGCCGTCGATCACCGAGGCGACCCCGCCGACCGATGCCGGCCTCGGCTTGATGATGTTCTGCAGGTTGATTTCCGGCAGCGACCCGCTGTTATGCATGACGAATTGCGTGACCAACGCAGAAATTGCAGCCACCGTCACGAGCACAAGACGAAGCGGCACGCTTGCCCAGCGCCCGGATCGTGAGCGTCGCGCGCCAGTGCGACGCCGCCACTGGTTAGAGCGGTCGTCGTAACGGGACTTGTCGATCCCGATCACATCGCGCCGCCCGGGCGGCTTTCGGCAGATCGGCCAGCACAGCTCGACACCGGGAGCACACTCGCCGCGGCAAAATCCAGTTTTACATACATTGAGGCATCCCCCGACACCGAAGACGATAGTGCTCCATTTGTATTTGGCTGTCGAATCCGCTTTAGCGCCTGAGGGCAGACCAGCAGAATTGCCCAGGCGGAGCCGACCTATCGGCCCGTGAGACCTGATCCAGCCCCCGCTTGTTCCATGGGCAGGTGGGGCGCGAGACCCATAAGAAGTCGCGATCAGAGTGTCAGTTATCCACCGGCCGACCTCAGAACCACTGCACCGTGATATTTTCGCAACAGCAATTCGGCGCGCTGTGCGGTATATCTCGAGTCAACGTAAAATTGCGGTGGGACAAAACATGAAATCTCTTTTGCTTGCTTGCGTATTCGGCCTTGCTGTCTGCGGCCCTGTTATGGCGGCCGATATCGTAGAACCGGCTGTGACAAGCGAATGGACATGGCAGGGCGCCTATGCCGGTGCCTTCGGAGCCGGAACGCTCGAGCACTATAACATCCGCGAGCCCGACATCGGCAGCGTGACGCACAACGTAGGCTCGCCGACGATCGGCGGTTTTGTCGGCTACAACTTCCAGTCGGGCAACATCGTCTACGGCGTTGAAGGCGAGTTGGGCTACCGGTTCAAGAAGGGCCACTTCCACGACGTGCCAGGCCCTGGCGACCTCGACGAGTCGCTCGGTCTCTTCGGCTCGCTCAAGGGCCGCGTGGGCATGGACCTGGGCGGATACCTGCCCTACCTGACGGCGGGTGTAACGGTGTCGGACTTGAAAACCGACGCGGTCGGCTTTGCGGAACGGGACGGAACGATCGTTGGCGGGATTGTCGGGGCCGGCATCGACGTGCCGCTGACCCACAACGTCTTCCTGCGCGGCGAGTACGACTTTTCCTTCTTCGGCAAGAAGAGCTTCGATTATTGCGGCGGCGGTTGCGTGCTGGAGCACAAGGTACAGGCTCACGACTTCCGCGTCGGCATCGGCCTGAAGTTCTAGCCGTAGCAAGCGAGTTGAGTTTAGAACGCCGGCATCGCCCGGCGTTCTTCGTTTTAACGGCCCGGGCTCAAGTGGCTTGGCCGTCGCGGCCGCTAATCGATCAGCTTCACAAGGCTCGCCGGACAACGTGAAATACGAATACACGGTCATCGACAATCGGATCGTGGTCGTGGACCTCGAAAGCTATACGATCGTCAAAGTTCTCGACTGACGGGTGCATCCTGGCGGGAGCGCCGCTCCGGTGCCCCGTCAGCGCAAGAGGACGGTTCTCAGCGAGCTGAAAACGTCAGAGAAGCGGGTCCTCGCGGGGATTGGAGAGCTCAAATCCACGCGCTTTGTTCAGCGATAGGTGCACGTTTCTGAAACCCACTTTCGCGAAAGTCGAGCAATTCCTGATACACCTCAAGGTGCCCGGCAAAATTGCGCGCCATGAACCGCACTAGCGCGGGGTTGTTCAGCAATTTGTCAATATAACCGGTAACGGCGATCAGGTTGAGCACTGTTGCGCCATGGGTGCTGGCGGCGCTCAGATATTCATGGCTGACCTTGGCCAGGTCAGTTTGCATGTCAGCCAAGCGCGTCGGGGAGATGCCCTCATATTGCTTTCTGGGCGCAAAAGGATCGGTGAGCTGCGCTCGTGGTGTGAGCGCGATCAACACTCTCGCCACTCGAAATTGCACCCGGTCCAACGCTAGCATGAGACGCACGATTTCAACCTGCCGGCTCGGGACGACCTCTCGCAACAAGGGGAAAATCTTCACGGGGGCGCCGAAATCGTTCAGGAGGTCGAGAGCCTCGAGACAGACACCGCCGACAAGCTGCGGCTCGGCTGTGAAGCACGACGGGCCGTGCTGTTCTTGAGAACGGGAATCGGGTCCGGTTGGCGAAACTTGCGCCAGGATCCAAGGCAGCGTTGCGAGATCATGCGCCTGCAGCAAGGCGCGGAACGCCGCGTTGGCCAGGATCTGACCGGTGGCATTGACGACGACTTGCAGTTGATGCCGCGCTGCGACGGCTTCTCTGATGAAATCCTGCATCCGATCGAATTGGCGTTTATAGGTCCGCAAGAATGCCGGGCCACGCAATGGATTCTGCGGCGCCTGCAAATTGCTCGTCAGACGGGCGGCATGCCGGTTGTTCTCGACGAAGCGACGAAGCTCGGCCTTGGTTACTGTCACGGGATCGCCGAAATCGATTCTCGTCTCGCCATCTCCACGACAGGATCGAGCGAAGCGAAGAGGAAGGCATCAAGGCGCACGCCGTTGTTTGCGTTGAGCATGCGAAGGGCGGATTGAGCTTCATGCGCGGGCGCAATGAGGAAGTCACGAACAGTTTGATGATCAGGCTCCATTCTGATCAAAATCGTCACATCTGGCCCAACGAGACCGCGGTTCCAAAATATCCAGCGTGGATAACCGGTGACGATAATCCGATAGCGCGCGATCCATATCGCGATGGAGAATTCGTCATTGACGCACAAAAGCTTTGTTTTGGGATCGTACAGTGCCGAACCACCAACCTTGTCGATGTTCGACATCAATTCCTCGACGACTTGCTGCCGGATCTGTTTGAGCCGGTTGCTGACATCGAGTTTCCGATAGTTCGCCGAGGCGTCGTATCCGATCAACTGGTAGGCGGCCTTCATGCTTCCAAATCGGTGCGCGTAAATGGAGGCTGAATGACAGAAGGGGGCGGCGTCAATGATTGGGCTCGACAGCTTCCCCCGCTCTTTCAGGAGCTTGGTCAGATCGGCAAGCAGCTCCTCATCGGGCCTGAGGTAAGCGCGCGCGCGCCTGATAGCTTGCGCACGATCGAAAAGCGCCCGGGTCACGAGCGGCTCGATGACAGCGTCGGCGCGAACAAATGCGCTTGGCGGATTTCTTACCCGGTCGTGCAGAAGCCTATGGGATATTCGATTCCAGACATTGTTGCCGATGTACTTCTCGCTCGTCAGTATCGTGCCCACGCATGCTTTGGTCCATGGTCGGCCGCGTTCAGTAACCAGGCCGCGAGCGTTCAATGCGGTCGCAATTTCGGCTTCCGTTTTTCCCTTCGTCACGAATTGATTGAACATCCACCGTACGGTGGAGACCTCCTCTTTTGGCCCCGGCACTAGAATGACGCGATCGCTTGCCAGCCCTTTTCGCTCGTTGCGATGAAGCATCGCCTTGGGATTTCCGGAGCCGTCAACAAGAAGGCGCCTGAAGCCATAGCCGGCGGGGCCACCGCCGCTGAAACCCAGTGCGACTATCCGGCTTTGACCGGCGAAGACCCTGTTCGACAGCATGCGGCTGTACTCCGCGGCCATGCTGCGTTTGATTGCCTTCAGGACGTCGGACCCGATGCTCCCATCGTTGACGAACAGCTCGGCGCAGAACTCGATCCGCACTCCGGCCATCTGGCACCGGTATTCATAGGTGGCGCTTTCATCGGTATTCTGGAAGCGCCCCCAACGGCTCACATCGTAGACAACGACGGTTTCGAAATCGGCTCGCCGGCTTTCCACATCTTCCAACAGCTGCTGCAAGCCTGGGCGTCCCACGAGGCTGAGGCCACTTCGCCCGGGATCCTCATAGGTCGCAACAATGTCATAACCCATGACCTTCGCATAATTGCGGATCGCATCTCTCTGGTTGTCGATCGAGTAGATCTGCCTGTCTGTGGACATGCGCAGATACTCGGCCGCACGGATCCTTGGCCTCCCGAGGGGGCCGGCGGGAGCCGTTGCAGACTTGTCCATCTTGCACCGTCGTGCGGGTGTTCTAAGCTAGGGGCCGGCCGCCGCGCGGCAAGAGGAAACGATGCGCCAGTACATCGGGTTGATCCACAAAGAAGACGCCAGCGATTACGGAGTGTCCTTTCCTGACTTCCCCGGCGTCGTTACCGCCGGCGCTAGCCTCGGCGAAGCGCGCGACTTGGCCGAACAGGCTCTCGCCTTTCATGTTGAGGGTCTGATTGATGATGGCGAGGCGATCCCAGAACCTAGCTCTCTTGAACAGATCATGGCTGACGCCGACAATCAGGAGCTCGCGACCATCATTGTTCCATTGAGGACCCGCTGAAGGGTTACTGCCGAGAGGGTCGCCTTTGCCGTTTGGCAACCATGGCCTTCAACCACCGGGAAACCCTGACTCATTTCGTGAGCAGGCTCCGCCGCCGTTCCGCCGCAATGCGAGCCCACTTCGGCCAGGTACGCCCCTGTTTTAGTTGGTCTTTGGGGCTTGAAGGAGTTCTGGAGATGATGATCAAGAAGGTTTTTGTGGCGGTGCTGATGACCGCGGCACTTGCCGGATGCGAGACCCAAACGGAGGGCCAGCAGCGTGCCACCACCGGCGCGCTGATCGGTGGCGCCGGCGGCGCACTGGTCGGCCAGGCAATCGGCGGCAACACCAAGTCGACGGTGATCGGCGCGGCGAGCGGCGCGCTGCTCGGCGCCGTCGTTGGCAGCGCCACGACCCCGCAGCGCCGCGGCGAGCAGCTCTGCCGCTATCGGGACCGCTACGGCCAGATCTACACCGCGCCCTGCGACGACCGGTATTACAACGGCGATTATTGATCCTTTGAGTGACTGGCTATGGGAGACGGCGTTTTCTGCGCCGGCTCCCCTCTTCCGTCATCCTTTTGTACGCTTCTCGATGTAAAATCGTCTCTGCGGCGGGCTGCAGAGGAGGTCGAGATGACGACGACCCTTGCCGGCGCGCTGAAGGACCGTGGCAAGCGCGCGGTGAAACGGCTGATCGGCTACGATTCCCGCAACTGGCTGCGCATTCGCCAGATCGAGGCTTTCACCGCCTTCCTCGAAGCAGCCAACCGCAAATCCCGCGACGTCATCGAAATCTCCCCCGGCTGGAACCGCTACTGGCGCGCGATGTGCCCAAACTACCGCTCGGTCGATTTCCCCGAGTTCGACATCTGCCGCGACCGCACCGACGAGCAATTTTCGATTGTCATTGCCGACCAGGTGCTCGAGCACGTGCAGCGGCCGCTCGCGGCCGCCGCCAACATCCATTCAATGACCAAACAGGGCGGCTGGGCAATGGTGGCGACACCGTTCCTGTTCCGGGTGCATGCACGCCCGCATGACTACAACCGCTGGACGCCGGCGGGATTGAAGCAGGTCATGATCGAGGGCGGCTTCGCAGAAGACGACGTGCAGGCCTTCGGCTGGGGCAACAAGGCCTGTGCGAGGGCGCATATCGGCGGGCCGGTGCGGGCCTACGGCCTGTGGCGGGATCTCAGCAACGACGAGGAATACCCGCTGATGGTGTGGGCATTCGCGAAAAAGCGCAGTTAGGCTCGGTCCGGGGAAGCCGATTTTGGGCCGGTGCCGGTCAGGCAGCTTGAAATGCTGACGATAGAAGCGGACGTATCGAGAATTGCCGAGAGCTACAGACAGATTTATATTAGTGGATCATATATTAGGGGACAATGGACGCGAGGGGCCGCTAGTGTACTCGGATGGCCGTCCTTTCCTTAGATTGATTGGGCCATTCGCGATTGAGCGCGCGGATGGCGCGGACGTTACGCCGCATGGCAGACGGTCCAAAGCGCTCTTGGCCATGCTTGCCCTGGCACCCAACGGTACGCGGAGCCGAAAATGGCTGCAAAGCAAGCTCTGGAGCACTCGCGGCGAGGAGCAGGGTGCGGCAAGCTTGCGGCAGGAACTGTCCGAGGTTCGGAAGTCGCTCCGCAACGCCGGCCTTGATCTAATCTCGACCGATCGTGATGTGGTTCGACTCGACGTCGCTTCGATCGGCATCGATTTGAAGGATCCGCCCGAAGGCTCTGCCACGCGTGATCTGCTTGAGGGCCTCGATATTCGCGACCCAGAGTTCGAGGATTGGCTTCGTGAGCAAAGAAGCCAATGGCCCCGACCTCGCACAGTGCCAGCAAACATCTGTCCTGTTGGCGCGGCAGATCCATTGTCCGGACAGCAAATCGCCTCACCTCTGAATTCGTCGCGGCTATGCTTGGGCCTAGTTCGCGATGTCAGGTGGACGGAGGGCTCCGCTAACAGGGCCGTCGGCGACCTTGTCCTGGATCTTGTGGTTCGATCGATCCTGAATTTCGAAGTGGTCGACGTCGTGGATTTTCAAGCGCAGGGACCGCTGACCCAAGCGCCTGGCACTGCGTTACCGGACTGGCTGTTGCAAACCAGGGCAACGGTGGTGGGCAACAGAGTGGGCCTGACATTTGGATTGATTGCGCCCGGTGACAGCCGGCTCCTGTGGTCGCATACGGATTTTCTCGAGCTTGCCGAGCTGACTGGCCCGGCGAGCCAGAAGCTGATGTCGCTGGTCAATCAGATCGTGTTTTCGATCCTCGAATTCGTTCTCAATCCTAAGTCCATCCGCGACGAGCCCCGACACCGGGCGTCTCGGCTTGCATTGACAGCGCTGCGACAGGTGTTCCGCATGCGCGATACGGACCTGGATTCGGCGGAGCGCATGCTCGCCGAAGCATATGAGCTCGACCCGCGCAGCACATATCTGGGGTGGCAGCTGTTTGTGTTTGTCACCCGCTTTGGCGAAAGACGGGTCGGCCGTTCGGGCACCTTTCACGATCAGGTTCGGGATTGCGCCAGTCGCGCCGTCGAAGCGGCCCCCTTCAATCCTATCACGCTGGCGTTGGCCGCTCATGCCCATTCGTTCGTCTTTCGTGAATACGCACAGGCACTGGAACTCGCCGATCGAGCGATAGCCGCTAACCCGCTGCAAGCCATTTGCTGGGACATGCGGGCCCTGACGCTCGGCTATCTCGGCGAGGTGAAGCGTGGATATGAGGATGCGATGCGCGCACGTGCACTGGGCGGGCCTCCCCTTTATCGTTACTGCATCGATACCACGTGCTGCATCTTGGCAACTCTGAACGGGCGCTTCGAGGAGGGGATACGTCACGGCGAGCGTGTCCTTGCGCAGCAACCTACATACCTACCCGCTTTGAGATACTCGGCTGCCTGCCACGGGCATCTGGGGCAGACTCTGGAAGCAGTTAGAACTGTCGAACGCCTGCGCGCCTCGGAGCCGGATTTCTCGCTCGAGCTGCTTTCGGACGAGAATTATCCAATTGCAGGCGTACTCGGAGTTTCGGTTATCCAGAGCGGGCTGTCGCGGATAACGCTGCCAAGGTACGCGCCCTAGCGTTGCGCACCGCACTTACGTCGAGGCCCCGACCACCAAGTCACGCGGATCGAACTTGCAAGCTTTAGTTGAGGGGTGGACATGATGTCGATAATTGATCTTAACAACAAGTTGTTTAACGCCCGCTTCCTGGTCAGAGGATCGGACATACGACAATATCCGTTGATATTGGGTGACGCAAAACCTGAAAAAGCTCTTGAAGAATACATCAAAAATAGAGGCGGCGAAAAACTGCATCCTTTCGTGGCCATGATGGCCAAGAGCAGCGTTCTGTCGATTCAAGATGAGCAGATCGTGATAACGATTTCTGATGACCCTGTGGAGGGTGTCATGCGCCTTTCGCCAGCCTTCCGGGCGGGGCCGAGCGCAGGTCGAGGTCGAGGCAGGGGCAGAGGGCGCGGACGAGGACGGGGACGCGGCAGAGGGCAGACGGCTTTCGAAACTGGCGAGGAGGCTTTGCCGGCGTGGCACGACAAGCGTGCCCTGCACACGATCGGACTAAGCGTCGCCAACAAATATCTCGGCGCGATCTGGGAGGACATTCTTATCGATCCCCCGCCCGGACCTTCAGAGAGCCTCAGGGAGACAGAAGCGCTTCTCGATCTGCAGAAGAGGAGGGAAGGTGACCCGGTGCGGCGCGAGGAGATCGTCCGCCAGGCATCGTTCGGGATTTTGGACTACACGGCACCGCTCGGAATAGACACTCTCGCGGGCTTCGAGGGGACATGCGCATTGATTGTTGCGATCCTCGAACTCACAGAGGAGATCGGGCTCAACTACAAAGATCGATTCAATCGGCCGCGGCCCAACATCATTGAGCAGAGGCTGCGGCCGGCGCTTCCGGTTCCTTCGCACGCTTCCTACCCGTCCAACCATTCATTTCAGTCATTTGCGGTGGCGAACGTTCTGCAACGCATGTTGCCCGAGCACGCAGGCGTAACCGCGCTTTATGCGCGCGCCCGCCGGGTGGCCGAGAACAGGGAATGGGCAGGGCTGCACTACGCCAGCGACACCGATGCCGGCGAGGAACTGGCTGCGCGCATTTCTCCGTACTTGGTGGACGCGATGGATGAAACGATCCGACGTGCCCAGAGCGAATGGTAGGAGGGTGCCATGACGGACGACATCAAGAAGGGCGAAGGCCATCTCTGTTATGACTGGTATCACTACCTCTGGCACCTGATCGCAATCGGCGCCTTACGCGATCGTCCGCGCATCCCTGAAACGCGGTTGCCGCACGAGGCCGCATACCTGCTGGAGGCCGACGCCTGGGATTTGTTGGCTACTGACAAGCCCGGTTACGGCGAGGTCATTGCCCAGATTGATACGGGGGTGAACTCAAGCCATCCCAATCTCGACCCTCGTATCCGTCCTGCGGTCAGCTTCGCCGCTCACCCATTCGGGTTGAGTTACGTCACACCCAAGCAGCAACCGGCCGTCTTGCGAGGGCCGGAAAAACAGCAGAGCAAGAGCTTTGTGGGCGACGATACCTGGGCATGGGCGGCAGGCCTGATCGAATCGAGAAACAATGCGCAGGAAGCCGAGGTTCAGAAATCGCTGCTTCGAGCACTGAAAGATGGGCGCGGCGTAATTCAGGAGACTGCTGAGACCTCGCGTATGCGCTACTCAGCGCACGGGACCGCCTGCGCCGGGCTGATGGTCGGCGCCCCTGAGGCCTCGCCTGCGAAGTTGAGGCAATTTGGCAACGGTGAAGGCGCGATACCTTATTGGGGCGCCGCCCCAGGCGCTGAACTCCTGCCGATCGAGATTTCCGCACGGCCCGACGCAGCGCAGCTCATTCTGGCGTTCCTCTATGCCCGCGACCAGAAGGTTTCAGTCATACACTTTCCCCGGGAAGTACCCGATCCATGGCGAGCGCACCGTTCCTATCCTGGATATGGCGACAGCAGATATACTTCGGTCGAACAGGCAAAGCCAATTTGGGATTATTTCGAGAAGCTTTTCGAGGCGATCAGCGAGGAAATCCCCATCATCTGCGCAGCCGGCAACGATGGCTACGACCATCTGATTTACCCGGCGAGCAAGGCCGGCGAAAGCAACGGCGTGATTGCGGTAGCGGCCGTCACTTATCGGGCGAGACGTTCAGCATATTCCAACTACAGCGGCGATCCGACCGACAATTCCGTCACCATTTCCGCGCCATCCGACGACCAGGAGGTGTGCACGCGCTGCCAAATACGACTGGACAGGGAGTCGCCGCGTTCACGTGACCACAATTTCGATATCTATGAGAAGCTCCCCCAGGTTGAATACGCGCCGCAGGGTGTGCTCACCACCGACATCCCGGGCTACCACGGCTATTCCGGCGGACAGTTGGAAGGGATCCAGCCACCGAGCGTCGAAAGCAGAGACCGCGCCGGGCTGTACACGGTGTTTGGCGGAACATCTGCCGCCTCAGCCATCGTCGCGGGAGCAGCCGCTTTGTTGCAGTCGAAACATCGCTCCACGGGTAGGCCGCTCAACGGCATAGAAGTTAAGGCGAAGATGATCCAGTCGGGCGCAAAGGAGGTTTCATGGCCTTGGCTTGAAAAAGCTAACGTTCCGATTCTACCAGATAGCCCTAATTGCGAGAGAAGGGTGCCTTCGTTCGATCAGCAGTTTGGAGCGGGGCTGCTTGACCTCCGTAAGTTGTTGAGCTGAGGGTCCCGCCGAATTTGACTAAAAAGGTCGCCTGCAAGCCGCTAAAGCCGGCCTGAATGGATTTCTGACGTAATTCTGACGTGCCCCCCACGGCAGGCTTACGATCCGCCTACGCCGTCCAGTCATATTCGAGCGACGTTTGAAATCGCTCGGGGCCGGACTCCAATGCATCCGATCACTGCCTATACGAATTCACAGACTGACCGCGTGCTCCCGTCATTCGGCATCGGTGAAACGAAATTCCAGCGCGCCATCGCCACCATCATGTTTACCGACGTGGAGGACTCGACCGGCTTGGCGAACGCGCTTGGCCTGGTCGAAACCACGCGGTTCATGATCGAGCACTTCGCCTTGACCCGCCAGGTCGTGGTGGCCCATGGGGGGACCGTTCAAAACTTTACCGGCGACGGCGTGCTAGCGCTCTGGCCGGGGAGCGAAATGACGCCTAGCGAAACGGCGCTAAAGGCGCTGGCCGCCGTCGCGGAACTGGTACCGCAAATCTCGCTCGGCAACGCTTGGAAGCGTTCTACGGGTTCCCTGTCCCGCCGCATCAGGATCGGCTTACACTCCGGCGAGGTGATGTTCATCAACGATCGCCAGTGGGATTTCTCTTTTCTGGTCGGTTCGGAGGTAAATTTCGCCCGCCGCGTCGAGCAGGCTGGCAAGAGGGAGAATGGTGCAGGCGTCGACGCGCTGGTGATGGTCAGCGGTGCGACCCTCCACCTTGCTGGCCTGGCGACTGCGTCGATCGACCCCTACGAGGTTGTGCGGCTAACCCCCGCCGAACTGGCTCATCGCCAATCGCTCGACTGTCGTCGACCGTGTTCGCGAAGCAGAACTATGGCGCGTGCAAATGTCGGCCTTTGAGGAGTTAGCTGACGTTGAACCCTACTTCAGCCAAATGGCGGCTCGTGGCGCACTTGCGACCTCCAGCGCAGTCGCCGGCAATGTCCGCTTTAAGGCAGTGACACCGCAACTTTAATGACCGAGATGCGGCGCAAAGCCGCCGTGGCTGAGGGTGGCTCAACGTTCAACAGGCTACCGGTATTTCAGCCTCAAGCGCTGGAACGATCCCGTTGGCGTAGAGAATGATGGCATCGTCGAACTCGCCGCTCGAAGGATCACCCGTACGGCTGAACGCCACGACGCCGGCCGAACAGTCCGCCAGTTTCTCTGCCAGTCGCAAAGCATGCTCGATGTCCTGGACTTCCACCGCCGCTCCAGCGGTGATCGCTCCCTTGGGCGTGAAATCGAATCTCTGAACCACAAAATACGTCAGCACATGCCGCCTCCTTAGCCGCGTCAATCTGACTCGGCTACCGGAACAAAACAAGTACAAACGCAGTGGGTCGGTGCGACAAATCCACAGCCCAAGGCTGCAGAACGAACCTACTAGGCTTGACAAGGTAGGTAGGTAATACCTACCATTGCAATGTGACCGAATGGAGGCGGACCGTGACATCAGTTTCTGAAGCGCAGCAGTCCCGCGATCTTTCCGCTCGGCCCGTAGAGCATCAGCACTGCCGCGCAGGCGAGGTCTTCGCTTTTGCCCTCCCAAGCCCGGACGGTTTCTTTGACCTTGCTCCGAATGACCGCGGCAACCGTCGGGTCGTCGAGCTTGACGTCCTCGGCGGCCAGCATCAGCGCCATGGCGCCTTCGTTGATTTCCAGTTTCGGACAGATCCTGGTGCCGGCGATCGCCTGCCCGACATGGGACATAATCGCCATTTGCCCATCGCTGTAGGCAAAGGCTGGCCCCGGTATGACGAACAGCGAGACGACAGCTCGCACCGACTTTCTCATCCGATACCCCCTGCCCGTAGCGCACGGTTTGAACGCTATCACAAGGATGAAGCCATCGCGAAGCGGCTCGCTGCTATTGCCTTCATTGCCGCCACCCTGTTCTGCGCCGCTGTCACCGTTGGCGCCCTCTGATTTCCGTCCAAGGAGACCCGTCTTGCTCGATAAAGTTCAACGTTCATCGCAAACCCTCCGCGAGTTTCCGGAAGCCGGGTTCGACACCCATCCGCGCTGCTTGGAAATGTCAGAGGCTATGCGCGATCTGTTTGCTGTTGGCGGCGGCGTCCGGCTTGAGGACTTGATCGGGGCCGGCTTCACCAGCGCCGAAATCATCGAATTTCAGGACAGCGCCGCACGTCTGGCTTTGCTCGCCAGCACCAAGCAGATCACCATTCGCCCGGATCTGCTTGCGGACATGATTGAGAAGGCCCGGCACGCCGCGCCCAATCGGCCACCGCTGCCCGGCGACGCGCAGCCTACACAGAGCCTCATCCTGGCCTGGGGCCAGTATTGTGCGGCTCACGGCGCCCTGCTGCTCGACCCCTGGTCGGGTCAACGCGAACGCTGCATTTCGGTGCTGTCGGGCTACCTCGACCGGCTGCCGATCTTCCCGGCCATTCGCTCGAGCGTTATCAACGCCGTCGAAGCAGCCATGCCGCAGGTGCACCAATGAGGCCCGCCAGCAAGGCGCTTGGCGGCAGACCCGCCATGATCCCAACGTTCAAGCCGGATGGGTCGGCCTTCGACCTCCTCGAACCGAAGGCGTCCGACATCAGCTTCGCCGATATGGCCAACACGCTGTCCAAGCTCGCGCGGTTCAATGGTCTCTATCGCTGCCCGGCCTACTCCGTGGCGCAGCATTGCGTGATGGGTGCCGACGCGCTGTTCCGCGAAACCGGCGACGGCTTGGCCGCCGGCTATTTCCTTCTTCATGACGGGCATGAATACGCGCTCGGCGACATCACCAGGCCGGCAGTCGATCTGATCCAGCATCACATCTGCCGACTGGCGAGCGACGCGGGATTGGCTGCAGATTTCATCGACCAGCTCGCCCACCGCGCGATCGCGTCGGCCAAGCGCAGCATCGACCTTGCGATCTACCAGGCGGCTGAATTGCCCAATATCGACACCGTGCCGGCCTATGGCCGTCAGATCCGCGACATGGATAATCGCATGCTGGTTGCCGAGGCCGCGGCCCTGTTCGGAACCAGGCCGAACAGCGCTTGTCTGCCGCGCGTTTCGCTGCCTCCGCCAAAGCTTGTCGGCGCGATCGAACCGTGGGGCGCGATGAAAGCAGAGCATGCCTTCATCGACCGCCTGCAGCGCTATCTCGGCATCGGGGCGCGGGCGTGCTGAACGTGCAGTTTTCGCCATGAACACCAGCGGCAACGGCACTCCATGAACGGGTCCGATGAGTACACGGAAAACGCGCCGCTGCGGCTGGACATCGCGGCCCGGATTGCTTTCCCTGATGGCTCGATGGGCCCAGCCGGCTTGCGCAAGGAGCGCGACCGCGGGCGGCTAGAGACGGAAATCATCGCCGGCAAGGAATACACCACACTCGCAGCAATCGGGAGAATGAGGAAGCTATGCCGCGTCCAAGCAAGGGAATTAGACTCGTCTGGCGGTCCGAGAGCCGAAAGGCCGACGGCAGCTTGCGCAGCAAGGCCGGCTGGTACATCGAGGACGCCGGAAGACGACATCCCACTGGCTGCGGCAAGAGCGAGCTTGTTGAAGCTCAAAGGCAGCTCGCCGACTATATCGGCGAAAAACATCAGCCAACGCGCCAGCGCAACCGCGACCCGGACCAAGTAAAGATCGCGGACGTCATCAATGTCTATGCCGAGGACGTCGTCGCGCTCAATCCGTCGCAGAGCTATCGCAAGGAAACGGCCGCGCGGCTGCTCGCCATTCTGACTTTCTTCACAGGCACGGTCGCCGACATCTCAGGCGCACTCTGCCGCGAATATGTCAACGGCCCGGCCAAGAAGGGCCGGATCCTGCCGACGCCGGCGATGGCACGCCGGCAGCTGGAGGACCTGCGCGCGGCCATCAACCACTATCACGCCGAAAAATACATCACGGCCGTGCCGAAGATCGTGTTGCCGGCGCGCTCCGAGAAGGCCAAGCGCGCGCTGACGCGATCTGAGGCGGCGAGGCTGCTCTGGGCAGCCTGGCAGATGCGGCAGACCTGGAAGGGGCAAGAGAGCGATCGCCGGACCGGCCGGCACGTGGCGCGCTTCATCCTGACCGGGCTCTACACCGGCACGCGATCCGCCGCCATCTGCGGGGCCGCGACACGGCCGACAGTGGGGCGCGGCTTCGTCGACCTTGAGCGCGGCGTCTTCTTCAGGCGAGCCGCCGACATGGTCGAGACCAGGAAGCGACAGCCGCCGGTCAGGCTGCCGGACCGGCTGCTGGCGCACATGCGCCGCTGGGCGCGCACCCCGGTTGACATCAAGACCAAGGGACGCGGCAAAAGCCGCACGATCGGCCGCATGATCGCGCACGATTTCATCGTCGAATGGGAAGGCGGGCCGGTTCGATCGGTGCGCAAGGCGTTCAAGTCAGCCTGCGAGAGCGCTGGCCTCGGCTGGTACGAGGCGCGGATCGTCAAGGGCGTCGAGACGCAAGTGTTCGTCACCGACGTCACCCCGCACACGCTGCGCCATACAGCTGCGACCTGGCTGATGCAGAACGGCGTCGAGCTTTCCAAGGCAGCCGACTTCTGCGGCATGACGGAAGCCGTGCTGCGCAAGCACTACTACCACCATCACCCCGATTTCCAGGCCGACGCCGCCGCGGCGATCACCGCCAAGGCGCCGGCGCCGCGCCAGAAGAGCAACATCGTCCGATCGGGCGTCTCCCACCTGAAACCCACCTGAAACCCCGGAAACAAACGTGAACAAAGGCCCCAAAAACGGCCGATCATTAATCGCAAAAGCCCGGAATTCCGGGCTTCTTCTGGCAAGACAGCTTGTTCGGGACGATGGGGTCGCAGGTTCAAATCCTGCCACTCCGACCAGAACGAAATCTCCCGAAAGTCTTTAGTTTCCCTGATTATTCAAACCTTTCGGCTTCGCGCAGAGAACCGTATCGCTGCGTGATGCTTCAAGACGCGACGCGCTTGCCGCATATCAATGCTCAAGCCGAACTGATGATCGCCTACGGCGCCAGGAAGGAAGGGCTTGCCGTCGCGCGCACCGGCTCGGAACGAGCATAACCGTCACGCCTGATGCCGCCATGGTCGATCAGGCGAGCGATCACGGCGCGCCGTGCGTGATACGGCGTCAGCGTGTGGTCGGCATTCGGCAGCGAGACCCTGGTCACGCCGCGAATGCTATCGAGCCGCTCTTCCTCCGAGCCAAAATGGCGGGCGATCTCCTTGAGGCTCAGATCGCCTTCCGAGGTTACGAGGAGGACCCGCACGCCGCGGCCGCATAGGTCGCGCATCCAGCGTTCCACCCGCCGCTGTCCAAGCAGCGCGGCCGGATGCAGCATCGACAATGTGGACTTGATCGCCTCCAGCCCGCGCCGGATGATCAGCCGGGCGCATCGCGAAACGATCCCGCGCCATGCGGGGGCGGCCGGCTCGCGGCTCTCCTGCATGGCGCCAGCGTTCTGCCCGAGCACGGCCTTGGAGGTCTCGTAAGTCTTCCAGACCGCCATCTCCAGCGCGTAGGAACTGTTCCAGGCGAAGCAGAGCGGGTTGATCATGGTCAGCATCCGTACCCGCCGATCGGCTCGCGCGGCGTGAAAAGCCTGAAACGCGCCGGCGCAGGTGCCGACCAGGCCGACCCCGGGGTAGCCGGCTCGCTCCATCCAGTTGATCGCACGACTTACATCATGGCGCGTGCGCCGGTCATAAAGGAACAGGCGCCCTTCCTCGGTCGGATCGCTGAGGCCAAGTCCGGGCAGGTCGACGCGCAGCGAGGCTACGCCTTCCGCCGCCAGGGCTCGCGCCGCTTCCACCGTGCCGCGCGCCCAGCCGACATGCGGCACGCCACCGGCATTGAGGAAGATCACCGGCTCGGCCTCGGTCTGGCGTTCGCGCGGTCGGCAAAGCACACCGCAGATCATCGGCGCCGGTCCGATCAGCACCGGGCTTTCCGTGTAATGCGGACCGTCCAGGATCTGCGACACATCGCGCGGCATGGCCTTTCCCGCTGCCGCTTCGCCGGGCTGGTCGGCGATCCAGGCGGCGCAGCGATCGAGAGCGGCGGCCGGAATCCGGTTGGCGGTCGGGTCGCACATCAAGAGAGGATAGCCATCGAACTCGGCCGTCGCGATCTCCGCAGCGCCCGCCGTGTCGCCGCCGACCTCTTCGG
>NZ_RZST01000059.1:0-21606 GCF_003997575.1 Mesorhizobium sp. M1A.F.Ca.IN.022.07.1.1 | reverse complement strand
CCTCCACACCAAAGGGTCGTGGACGCGCGTGAACGTCTTTCCGTAGCGCACGGGCGGAGCGAGGCCGCCGCGCTTCTCCATCAGATGGATGAATTCGTCGACAAAACCATGCACCACCTTGACCGGCGGCGCTCCCACATCGTCGGTCGCCTCGTAAAGCCCGCAGATCGTTCCGGAAAGGCCGGCGACGGCGCCGCCGCCGCAGAAGCCGTATTTTTCGATCAAGCAGACGCTGAGTCCATGCCGCGCCGCCGTGACCGCGGCGCTGACCCCAGTCGCCCCGCCGCCCACCACCAGCACGTCGCATGTTCTCTGGAGCGTGGCCCGTCTATCAACCGCCATGTTCACGCCTCACGAATGATTGTGCTGTACATCATGTCGCCAACATATATATTAGTAGTCGATCGATAGCAAGACGGGTAGCTTTCATAAATTGTCACATGTGGTCATGTGGTATAGAGGAGTCAGTACGCTCAGGCTGCATCATGCGGAAAGAATGGTATGGAGAGGCAGAAGGAAAGCGACATCAGAGAGGCCGGCGAAGGCCGGGCGACACCTGTATTGAAGTCGGTCCGCCGCGGCCGCGGCGAGGTTCCGCTTTCGGATCAGGCCTACCAGATCCTCGAGGAGAAGATCGTCACGAACGAGTTTTCGCCGGGCAAGGTCCTTTCCGAAGGCTTGCTCGCGACGCAGTTAGGGATGGGACGCACGCCGGTGCGGGAGGCTCTTCAGCGCCTTGCCAACGAGGGTCTGGTGCAGATCCTTCCGCAGCGCGGCATTCTTGTCTCCGACCTCACGGTCGATGATTATCTGAAGCTGATGGAGGCCCGACGGCCTCTGGAACGCCTCATCGCTGAACTTGCGGCAGTAAGGGCTTCGCAAAAGCAGAATTTTACTATCAGCAAGCAGGCGTCACAATTTCGTCAGGCGCAGCAAAGCGGGAACGAGCGCCTGTTCATGAAGGTCGATCATGAGTTCAACCATTCGCTGATAGAGGCTGCTGACAACAACTATGTCAGCCGCATGGTCGGGCTTTTACATGGGCAATCAAGACGCTTCTATTTCAAGCACCACGCTGTCACGGACTTCAGCGAGACTGCGCGCCTGCATGCCGACCTTGCCGAGGCGGTGGCAAACCGACGAGAGGACAACGCCATTGTGGCCGCTGATCGATTGATCGACTTCAACGTCCGATTGGCCAATCGGGTTCTCAATCGGCGCTGACCTTAGGCAGCACCGCAGATAAGTGAAGCCGCGCCGTCGAGCCCAGGCCTCGCGGCCCGCTGCGTCACTGCGCACGGATTGTGGAAACGCAAGGCCTCTCATCGAGCCGGCAGGACAGGACAGAGTGACGGTCGGCGCGAGCGATCAAGCTGACTTCAACCGCAACGATAGAGAGACAGGCAGTGACGGAAACAAGGCTTCGCTCTCGAGACTGGTTCAAGAACCATGATCCGGACCTGACGGTTCTCTATCTCGAGAGGTTCATGAATTATGGCCTGACATGGGCCGAATTGCAGTCGGGCGCACCGATCATCGGCATCGCAAATCTGGGTTATGCCGGCATGCGCGAGCTGATTGGCAACGACGTACTCAGCGCGCTCGCGATCTTGCTCTATCTCGCTGAGCAGGTTTCGCCCGAGAAAACCGGCCATCACAATATGACTCTTAAGCGTTCCATCGCGTTAACGCCAACCGGCTGCGCAACTCCAGAGACCCTGTCCGATTGTCGACTTTGCGCGGCGCCGATTCCGAGTTCTCCCCGATCCAACGTCGATAGCGCCGCCACGTAGTCATCAGCGATAGTAATCCCGTCTAGGCGCTCCAATGGAATCGAGGCAACATCGCTCAAAAGGTCTGATAGCGCCCGCGAGATCCGGTTGGCGGACTCCTCGTCGAAATGACCTCGGTAAGAAACGGGAATATTGAACGTTGACTGCTGCGGGGGCCTGTGTTTGCCAACAACCTTGGGCGCTCCAAGGAGGATTGCTCCCAGCCCGCTCTCAATTGCATTCTCGACCATCAAGACGGAGCGCTGACGGATGAGCGCAGTCAGTTCCACGATTTCAACGGCCTGCGACGCACAGAGAAAGTAGGTGTGGCTGCATTGCGCCGCAGCTCGATTGAATAGAGCTGGGTCGAATTCGTCGCCGGCTTGTCGTCGCCCTACAAGAAGCGTCCGGGAAGTTAAAGGCAGAAGTGCCGTTGATACCTCCTTAGGTCCTGCCATCATGAGTGGATGCCCGATCGATACGGCTCATCACGTCCTAGTCGCCTTCGCCGAAATGCTGGCCGTTCGTCAGGACATGGAAAGAAAGGTCCGGACGCGCGGACAAGACCCGTTGCAAGAAATCGAAAAGCTGTGCTTTGAAAAGCGTCGGCTCACCGCCGGAAATACCGATCGTCGCGCCTTCCGGAGCCAGCAACGCCGCGGTCTCGAAATACGGGAACAGGTCGACATGATGCTTCTTGGGCGGCTGGGAGCACATCAGACAAACCTGGTCGCACCGTTCGGTGACCAGGAAGGTGTTGTGCTGCGACGAACTGCGAATGAGGCGGTCCGCGGTTCCGCGCCGTGGGTTTACGAGCAGCACGTCGCCATCGAGCTTGGAAGGGTCGATGCCAAGGATACGTATCGGACCGCCCTCGCCGAGGTAGTCAGCACCTTCCGCGTCGGCGCGCTCCAGCGCCGCGTCGAAAGGATTCAGTTGTTCACTCCTTTGCTCATAGACCGCGAGTTCAAACGAGCGAAGCCGGACCACGAAAGGCTGGTCAGCGTTTGCCTCCACCTTGATGCGCAAAGGTATCATTGGTGCGTCGGCGCCATGCTGTCTTCCCAGCCACCCAGGCCGAGCCATGCCGCCAGCGAGGCACGGGCAGGCTCGTCCTTGCGGTAAAGGACCTCAAAGACCTTGTCGAAGAGCGACATCTGCCGACCGCAGAACCATGTATCCGGCCGCGGAACGCCGATCCGCCATACCGGGAGATATCGTCGATCACGTCAATGCCGCAGAAGGGCTGATAGGCGCAGTGGATGCAATCCGGATCGAGTGGTTGAGTGCTCCCGAGTTGAGAACGTCTACCTTCGTCCGGTCGATTCCTGTCCCGACATCACCGATGCTGAGATCGATGCGGCCGATCCTGGACAGCATCCGGGCTTCATCGGTCGGATAGAAGCGGCCGTCGTGATCTATGACGACGTAGTCGGAGGCGAAGAAGTTCGGATTGCGTATGTCGACGTGGTTGTCGGCATCGAGGCGGAGCACGCGCTTCAGGCACTGGCTGAAGTAGTATTCCTCCATAAAGCGCCCGGTTCGGTGATTGCGGGCGATCAGCAGGTCGATGAATTCGCAATGAAGCCGGCTCCAGCGCGCGAGGGCATTGCCACCCTGCTGAATCTTTCGTGCGAACCCTTGGTGGTTTATCGGGCGCAGGTAGACGGACCGGATTCCGTAGCGCTCGTAGTTATCCAGCAGCGCCTCGAAGTCCGGCGGGTTGGCGACATCCACGGTAGGCAGCGCCGAAATCTCCCCCGCCGGGTAGCGAGAAATGGCGTTCTCGAGATTTCGATAGAAGGCGTCGGTGACTTCGTCGTCGTGCGTGCGCTGCCGTTCATGCGTTGCTCGGTCACCATCGAGCGATGTGCTGATGAAGGTGTCGGCGGCGTCGAGGAATGTCCATGAACGCGCGTCCAGCTGCTGCAGGTTCGTGCAGACGACGAATTGGGATTGAGAGACTTCCGGCAAAAGTCCCGAACGTGTTCCAGCAGGTCGATTCGAAGCAGGGGCTCCCCGCCGCCCTGGAATTCTATCTTGACGTCCGGGCCCTCTAGTTGGCCAAGGAATGCGAGAACGCCGTCGAGCGTCTCGGGCGACCAGTCAAACCCGCGGGCCTTTTCGGGAGCGCGGGCAACCTGGCAGTAGCCGCAGGCGAGATTGCACCGGAGCGTCGGCAAGAGGATAACGTAGCTCATTTTCTTCGGCTTGGACTGCCGCCGGGCCCACCTGTATGCGAACGATGTCCAGGGTAGGTCGAATTCCCTGTCATAACCGTGATTCCCTTCTTTCAGGAACGCACAGTCGGCGGCGGATAGGCTATCGCCGGCAACCGGCGGCAACTCGCCAGCTACGTCGGCATCACGCCGATGCCTTACCAAAGCGGCGGCATGGACAGGGATCGGCGGATCAGTCGGGCCGGGAACCCACGCGCGAGAACGACGATGATCCAGCTTGCCTGGCTCTGGCTTCGCTACCAGCCTGGCAGCGACCTGGCCAAGTGGTTTCGTGATCGGGACGCTGACGGGAGGTACGCGGCGGATCGCGATCGTGGCGATGGCTCGCAAATTGCTGATTGCGCTCTGGCGCTATGCCGAAGACGGGGTGGTGCCGGCAGGCGCCGATATCCGTGCGGAGGCCGCAACCGCAGCATAGACAAACAGGAATTGCCGCTGACCATACTGTGGTCGGCTGCGATACGGGGAGTGCGACCGTCTTCTTCTTTGGCAGTTCGTAGCTGCCGCGTTTCAGGTGGGTCGCGTCTCGCCGGGGCTACGCCCCGTGCAAGAGGCATTCTGGTGCGCGCCATTGTTGTGGCCCGACCGTATGTAAGGTGACGCAGTTGTAGCTGCTAGACACAGACGCCCCGGACCCTATCGTGCCAAGCAGGACCATCCGAAAAGCGGAGAAGCAAATGCAATAATCGCGTTCACAGTCGAACCCTCATGTAAGGACGAAGCCCGTATCGGCCAGAAGAACGGCATCGTGCGGCAATGGGCAAGGCGGGGCACGCGGCCCCGTCAGCCGGCCGACCAGCGCTACAAAAGCGCCTATCTGTTCGGCGCCATCTGCCCGGCACGTGGCATAGGAGCAGGGCTGGCGCTACCCTTCGCCGACACCGAGGCCATGCAACTTCATCTCGACGAGATCAGCCGCCATGTCGCCAGCGCGCCCAGGCCGTGCTACTGCTCGATCGCGCCAACTGGCTCTCAAACCTGGCTCTCAAACCGCGTCTTCGAAGGCTACGACGCCATCATCGACGCAGCGTGCGAGGCTTGGCGAAAACTCCTCACCCAACCTGAGACAATAAACTCCATCGGAATGCGGGAAGGGGCTCATGTCGGTCAATCAAAATGACCGTTGGTATTACACGCTCGCCTGCGATACGCAGAGCAAACTTAGAAAATCGACATGTTGGGATGACGCCTTTTTCCACCTCCATAAAGGCGCTCAAGATAGTTTAACCCCATAACTGATGGCACGCTCACTGCCAGAAAGAAAGCGCCAACCATTGTCATAGGCTCAAGATAACGGTAGTTCACATTCGACAGTATTCGTGCAGTATTCATCAACTCCATCACTGTTATTGTTGCAAGCAGCGGTGTCTCTTTAAACATGCCAACTACATAATTGGCAAGGGCAGGAATCATGGGCGGAACCGCCGTCGGGATAATTATATATCTCCAGGTTTGGCTCCGAGTTAAATTCAACGCCTTAGCAGCCTCCCACAACGTGCGGTCTAAGTTATCAATTCCGGCTCGATAAACCTCAGATGTGTAACTCGAATAGTGAACGCCGAGGGTGACGACGCCGGCCGCGAGAGGACTGAGATAAATGCCAACATCTGGAAGTACATAAAACACGAAGTAGAGCTGAACTAGCAGGGGGGTGCCGCGAATAAAATCAACGACCCAACTAAGCATCCACGCAACGGCCCGTGTTGCAGATCTGCGCCCGATTGCAATTGCCAGGCCTAGTATCATTGCCAGTGCCGACCCTAGTAAGCTGGCCAATATGGTGAGCTTCATACCTTCGACCAGTTGTGGAAAGATCTGCCAAGCAAACGACCATTGCCAACTCATGTGGTTCGCTCCGTCGAATGAAGGGGCGCCAAGTTGCGCTCCAGCCGTCGCGTCAATGACCAGAAACCCAATGAGAGAAGGAAATACACCAGGAGGATGGTGACGAAGGGTATTGCGGTCTCGCCGGTCTGTACCCGCACGCTTTGGGCTCGGAAGGTCATGTCCGACAAGGAGATGAGTGAGACTATGGACGTGCCCTTCAACACCTCGACAATGCTGTTGGAGAATGGTGGGATCATCAAGCGAAGAGCTTGCGGCATGAGCACGTATCGAAGGCGATGCCCCTTCCTTAAATTGAGTGCGATGCATGCCTCAAACTGCTCACGGGGCAACGCAAGCACAGCGCCTCTAACTATTTCCGACATGTAAGCACCCGCATTGAGCCCAAGGCAAATTACTCCAGCCTGAAAAGGAGTTAAAGAAATGCCAAACAGCGGCAGGACGAAATAGGCCCAGAAGAGCTGGACGAACAATGATGTTCCTCGAAAAAACTCCATGAACACTCGGGCCGGGACCCGAGCCAATGGGGTGTTTGCTAGGCGCGCAAAGCCGACTGTAAAAGCAACCAGAAGGGCGAGCAGGCTGCCCAGGACCATAAGTTCCAATGAAAGAATTGCGCCTGCCAAAATTAGGGGCAGAAATTGCACAGAGTCCGGCATCACAGGCTGAGCCCCGCCGCCACGATCTTGCGAAGGAAAAGCCGGGTTCTATCCTGTTGCGGGTGACGAAAGATTTCTGTCGGAGATCCTTCCTCGACTATGCAACCACCGTCGAGAAACAGAACGCGGTCCGCAAAATCGCGAGCGAAGCTCATCTCGTGAGTAACCAGAAGCATCGTCATATCGGTTTCGTTCCCCAGTTTTCGTAGAACGTTCTGTACTTCCTCGACAAGTTCCGGATCCAGGGCAGAAGTAACCTCGTCAAAGAGCATAATCTTCGGCTTCAGAGCGAGGGCGCGGGCAATGGCGACACGCTGCTTTTGCCCGCCAGAAAGTTCGGAAGGGAAGGCCTTTGATTTGCTCTCCATGCCCACCATTTCCAAGAGAGCCAGTGCGAGATGTCGCGCATCTTCTTCCCGCATACTCTGGGTAAGGACAGGTGCAAGTGTGATGTTGCGCAGAACTGACATGTGAGGGAACAGATTGAAATGCTGAAACACCATCCCGATGTCTCTGCGCATCTTGTGAAGGTGCTCCTCGACTTGCCGAGCGGGGAGACGCGCTATGTCGGGGTCCATGAGGGCCCGTCCATTTACGTTGACGCTACCGCCCTCGATCGATTCAAGCGTCATAAGAATGCGAAGAATTGTGGTTTTACCTGACCCCGATGAGCCAATCAGAGCTAACTTTTCTCCCGCGGACACGTTCAATGAAAGGTTATCCAGGACGCATTGAGCGCCGTAGAATTTCGAGACACCGTCAAATTGTACCGCAGAAGTTGGCATTTGGCTCACTCGTCCTCGGAAGGCAACTATGGCAATAAGACCCTACGCCGAGATGACGCTCAAATGCCGATTGTCCTCCCGGCACATCTGCTTCTATTTTTGACAGAGCTGACGAGTAGTAGTTCTATCAACTCCGAAAGCCGCATCCTCCATTTTGAATTTCTTCAAAATTTCCATATATTTGCCGCTTTTTTGCACTTTTGCGAGTCCGTCGTTGTACGCATCTCTCAATGCTTCGTCATCTTTATTGAAGGCGGCGCCTTGGCAGCTAAGTGGAACGTCGGTAAGTGGGGCGTATTTGTACTTCGAGTTGTCGACCAGCTTTCGATATAGCTGTGAGGAAGCCAGGGTGTCATGAAGGAAAACGTCGATTCGGCCATCGGTAAGGAGCTTAATGCCACTAGGAGCATCTGGAAATACTACGATATTATCTGGTGAAACCCCGGCTTGCAAAACCATCTTATGACTAAGGCATCCGCCACAAACACCAACCTTGACGCCAGCTGCAGCTAGGTCGGTGATACCATGAACCTTGTTAGCTAGACTAGCCGAAAGAATAAGCGACCCCCCGTCGCAGATCAGGGGCTCTGAAAAATTGACAGCTTGGCATCTCTCCGGCGTTATTACTAGACTGCCAGCAGAGGCGAACGTTGCGCGCCTGGATTGGACTGCGGGAATCATTGCGCCGTATTCCATCACCGCGCCGGAAAACTTGGTTACGCCAGCTTGCTCCAATATCGCTTTGTCAAGTTCTGGTCCCGCTCCAGTGGGAAGTCCCTCCGTATCCATGAAGGCGTATGGCGGTTCGTTCGCGATGGCGATTGTGACGCCATCCGACTTAGCTTGATCCAGACTCTGTCCTACCGCGAGAGACGGTGCCAGAGCACTCACCGAAAGAACGATGAGCATCCGACTAGACCGCAGAATGCGAGGGCGCGCATTAGTGAACATGTCTATTCTCCTCCTGTTGACGCGGCACTTTGTCGAGCAACTACCGCAGGGCCAGATTATACCCTCTGCCCCACGATCGACTGCAAATTACTCAAGCCGACGCAGAAAAAATGCAGGTAGGGTGGCGAAATCGAATAAACTAAGCAGAAGAGCAGGACTTAGCGAGGGCAAGATCTACCAATACGGGGCGTCGAGGGACCCCAAAATCTTCCGACCAAGTTCAAGCAGGCCGAACAAGGCGAGGGCTTCACCCCAGTCCGTGATGATGTTTGTGTTCTGCGTGTCGCGCACTAATCTGTCTGCCACGCGTTCAGCGAGCTGCCTATGGGTCAAGTTCATCGATATACTTCCCGCTATCCTCTTAGAGCACGCCGTACTTGTCGAATGCGCCCGCAGCGCCCAGTCCCCCGAGAATGTCGCGACGCACCTGGCCCTCGATCTGGTCTTTCTCGATAGCGCGCTCGATCACTTCGTCGATGACTTCAGCGGGGATGGAGACCACACCGTCAATGTCGCCGACGAGATAGTCTCCGGGCGAAACAGTCACTCCACCTACCTCGACCTTGACCCTATAATCGACGACCCGACCGCGAAGACGTTGATCCTGCGCATACGAGCCTTGGCTAAAAACGGGAAAGTCCAGCTTGAGAACGCCGTATGTATCCCGCATGAAGCCGTCGAGCACAGCGCCGCGGCAACCCATATGTTTGGCTATGGTTGTCATAAGCTCACCCCACATCGCGCATGGCAGTTGCGCGCCGGTTGCTAGATAAATTTCACCCGGCTTGAGATCGTCCATCGCATCGAACATGAGGCCGAAAGGCTTGCTGTCGTCGTAGACCACCGCCTCCAACAACGGCATCGCGCGTCCGACTAGTTTCAGATCCGTTCGCAACGGACGGATGTTGGGGGCAAAAACTGATGTGTGCGGCCCATCGCGTCAAGCACGTCTTGCTCACCTCGTTCGCCAAGACATCGAAGCGTCGCTCGTCATTCCGCAACATTTAAAACCTCTTTGATTTGACGCTTTGGGTTCATTGCCTGCTCGCTCTGAGCGCTTTGCGCTCAATCAAATCGCCTTGCCCAGAGTTCAGTCTGGAACCGGCGGGCCTTTACCGTCGTGCTAGAGAGTTTTTCAAGGCGAGGGGCACGCGTGACCGCACGCGGGAAAGATCTGGAGATACCGGATTTAGAGTATTCGTCGGCCTTCAGGCCGCCTGACCTTCCCGCAACACCGTCATAGAGCCCGCCGCACCCACCCCATGTGCCAACGTGCGGCCTTCGTCGTGAACGTGCAGCAGCCGCGAACACGAACCGAAAGAACAGGTGAGAAGTATCAGCCTCGGAGGACAAATAGCTCAGCGCACCAATGATCCGTGACAGGTCGACAACTTGCTTGTCGAGCGAGCGGTCGGCATACGAACCCGCTGGTCGGAGCTAGTCTTCGCACATAAGAACGCTGGCACATTTCGAAGCCGGCTCACTGCAAGCCCCATCTCGGGGTGAACCCGATCACAGGCATGACTACGTGGTCCTGGCGCTAGACAAAATCAATGAGCCTTTGTCTCATCGCGTGTCCCCGCATGGTCAGCCCTGCGACCCTCACCATTACACTCGTCGAAGGGCGACGGAGTTGGCAACGATACAGCCATCGTGCCGCGTGTGGAGAGGCTGTCGAAGCATCTCGCATAGAACGCGAGCCGAGCGTAGGGCTGGCGTCACTGCTTTCGTCTTACCTGGCACAGCCACGACTCGCGCCCGTTGTCGGCCGCATGGCTAGATGGCTAGTGTGCCGAAGAAGCGGCAAACCGCGCATTGGCCAAGGAACTGCGCGGACGGCCGCTTGGGTAGTCGACCGCGCATGGACGAAGGAGCTCTGTAGGCCCGCAACATTCTGGACATGCGGCTGGACGAAAACGCTGGTACCGCCCCCAAGAGTTTTTTGTCCGGTGAGTTCAGGGGCAAAAGGGTCCTCAGCTTTTGTTAGGAGCGCCAAGCTCACATGACATTCCGAAAGTCCGAACGCGATCGCCAGCAGATCGTCGTGGGCGAACTCCAGTCTCAATAAGCCTGAAGACGCCGATTTCCTGCGTCCATCGGCAAAATTGGCACAACTGCCGTGGCGAAGCGCTGCTAATCTAATGTGCAGGAAACCAGTGCGACATCAGTTAAGAAAAACCCCTTCTGAGTTCGCGATGTGAATTTCCCGCCACAGTCAGAGCCGCCATTCAACCTTTAGGAAGGTACTTTCATGCCCATTCTAAACCGCGTCGCCGATCTCCTCCCAGAGATCGTCGCATGGCGTCGCGACATTCATGCGAATCCTGAGCTTGGCTTCGACGTCGATCGCACATCGCGTTTCGTAGCGGACCACCTACGGGAATTCGGCTGCGATCAAGTCGTGACCGGAGTGGGTAAGACCGGCGTGGTCGGTGTCATCAACGGCAAAAAGGCCGCAAACGATGGCAAGCGGCAAGTCATTGGTTTGCGCGCTGACATGGATGCACTTCCGATCAAAGAAAAGACCGGTTTGCCGTACGCCTCCAAAAACGAGGGTCTCATGCACGCTTGCGGCCATGACGGTCATACAGCGATGCTGCTGGGTGCAGCGCGCTACCTCGCCGAGACCCGGAATTTCGCCGGCGCCGCAGTCCTGATTTTCGAGCCCGCAGAGGAACTCGGTAAAGGCGCGGCTGCAATGCTTGAAGACGGCTTAATGGAGAGCTTCGGAATCCAGCAGGTTTATGGCATGCACAACCATCCAGGCATGCCGATTGGGGTGTTCGGCATTCGGGAGGGCGCGGCGTTCGCCGGGACGGATATTGTTCGGTTTAAAATTGAAGGGCGCGGCGGCCATCACGGCTTTCCGCATAAGGCCATCGACCCCATCCTGGTCGGCGCGCAGCTGATTACCGCGTTACAACAGATTTTGGCGCAAAACGTGGATCCTATCGAGACCGCCGGTTTGTCGTTCGATAGTTTCCATTCCGGCGACGGGCTGGCGACAATTGCTCATACTGCAGAACTGTCAGGGACCATACGCGCGCTAAAACAGGAGGTGCGTGAGGTTGTTCAAAACCGAATGAGTGAAATAGTCGCCGGCATCGCTCGGGTAACCGGCGCAAAAATAGACGTAACCAGCGAAATCGGCGAGATTATTCTCGTAAATCACCCCGAGCAAACCAGGATTGCAATTGCCGCGGCGAAGGACGTGGCGGGGGAAGACAATGTGGTAACCACGCCTCCAGTGCTTGGAGGGGACGATTTTGCCAGATTGGCGAAGGCACGACCAGGCGCCTACATCTTTTGCGGTAATGGCGATAGCAGCGGCGTGCATCATCCATCCTATAACTTCAACGAGGACGCGATCCCGTTCGGCACATCCTTTTGGATCAGACTTGTAGAGAACACGCTGGCCTAAGCCATCCGGTAAGCTTTCAATCGACCGCCGCCGGCTGCTCGCTGGATAGGATGAGTTGTCCCGCTGTGTTTAAAGGTGAGACTTCTCGCCTAACGATACCAAGCCTTTAGCCTTGTACTTAACTTGAGAATTGCATCCAATTTGAGATTCGCGTTCGGCTCGCTGCAGTTGATGTGAGATTCTGGCAGTCTAACATTAGCTTGATTGTTTGCGGGCAGCATGGGCGATGACACCAATGATCACGGGGAGCGAGTGCGATGGAACGAGGCGTGCCGGCGCGAAGAGGCAATCCGTAAACTCCTGAAGCGCTATCCAAAACGTCTGAGCGGTCAGGCTGTAGCGGGTCTGGCGTGGGAATTGGACCTCAGTCGGGCCACTCTCTACAGGATGATCAAGCTATTTCGAGCCGGTGGCACTGTAAGTTCACTAATGGAACGAAAGCGCGGTCGGCCCCAGGGGACATCGCGCCCTCGACAAGGATCGAGAAGCCCTCGTGCGACGAACGATTGAAGGCTGAATGCACTCAGTATTCGACAAGACCCGTGGTTGCAGGAGAGGGGTATCCATGAATTGTGGCCCGTGGCCGGTTGCCGGGAACGATACATGTCCACAACGGCGCGGATTTCCATAGTCATGCATTCGAACGTGCATGCCGGGACAACGGGATAAAGATCGATTGGCGCCCGCCGGGGACGCCCCATTTCGGCGGTCACATCGAACGGTTGATCGGCCGCAGATGGGTTCACCTCCTGCCAGGATCGACCTCGAGCAACATCGAGGAACGGCGCGAGTACGATGCCAAACGCCATGCGACACTGACGATTCGAGAGCTTGAGCGCTACATCGCACTCGAGATCGTTGGGCAATACCATCGTGCTATCCATGGCGCACTCCGTCGGCTACCGATTGCGGTCTGGCGGCAGCAGGAGAGTGAGTTGGTGTTGCGCCTGCCGAACGATCGTATGCAATTCTGGATCTCCTTCCTGCCGGAGGCAGAGAGAACGTTGCGCCCGACCGGCATCCATCTTTTCGACATCCGCTACTGGTCTCCCGCCCTGGCCGCCGATATCGGACGGGCCAAGGCCCGCCTGATTGTGAAATACGACCCCCGCGATTTGTCGCGCGTTTTTGTTAGGCGTCACTCCGGCAGCTTTGTTGAGGCTCGCTATGCCGATGTGACGCTCGCGCCCATTACGCTGTGGGAGGCGCAGGCTGCCCGGCGCAAACTCAACGCTCAGGGCAAACGCGAAATTGACATGCACGTCCTTGTTCGTACTGCGCTTTGGCAGCGCGAACTGATCGAGGAGGCGAAACACAAGACACAAGGGCGTCTGCGGCTTGCGAAAACGAATGTGGATGACGATGAAGTGGGCTCGCTTCGGGGCGTCGATTCAAGCAAACCTGTACCCTCCGTTGAAGATCTGGATTGAGCCCCTTCGAGCACGGATAACGTCCATCTGACGCAGGCGGCCAAAGACCTCCTAGGCGAGCCTGATATTGTGTGAGTTCGCGCAATTCAGGCTCGCCGCTGGATTTTTATCCAAGCGCCAAGCAGGCGCTCGATCGTCTCAACCTGCTGGTCGACCATCCCCGGCGCACGCGCATGCCGGTGGCCATCTACGGCGACAGTGGTATGGGCAAGACGATGATCCTGGAAAAATTCTTCGACAACAACCCCTCCCGTTTTGATCCGACGACCGGCGTACAGGCTATACCGGTCCTGGCAATCGAGATGACCGGGAAGCCAGGTGAGCGCCGTTTATATGCCGGGATCCTGGCTGCACTTGGCGCGCCACAGGCACGCCGCGCCGACTTCGTGCAGATGGAGCAAGCGGCGTTGCGGCTTCTGAAAACGGTCGGCGTCCACCTTCTTGTGATCGATGAAGTACATAACATTCTCGCCGGCTCGTACCGCGAACAGCGGGTCGTGCTGAACACGCTGCGATTTCTCAGCAATCGGCTTCAGATCTCCCTCGTTTGCTTCGGCGTAATCGAAGCGCGTGAAGCGATAAGTGGCGACGTACAGCTTGCTCGCCGATTCACCAACGAAGCGTGGAAAGTTGGCGCCCGCCAGTTAGCGCCGAAACAGCGTACGCATGATCCGAGAGCTCAGCTGCACAGGGCCGCTTTCAGTCATTCTCAAACCCGTCCCCGATGAGCTCCTGTCGTCGTGGATCACGCGCCATGCCGATTTCTATGGCGTCCCACCGCTCACGATGCTTCGCCATGCCATTCCGGAGGCAACATCTTTGCGGCAAACCGGTACAAACCTGGGGCCAACCGCCGCCTTTCATATTGCGAGGCTGTTTCGATCCCAATCTTCGACAATCTTGGCAATTACCACGTCTGGGTTCCCACAATCGGCAGGGCGGCTCGTCGCGCCACGCGTCATTCAATGCTGCATCGCCTGCTCCGAGCAAAACAGATTGCGAGGAGCTGCAACTGCGGTACAGCGAAGCTGGATCGAGGGTTGGCGGATAACCTGTCCCGTTGGCAGACAACGGCAGCAAGAGACGAGGGAGGGGGCAGCTGCCGTCGCAAGCACGTCATCGCCGTTCGAGGATCTTTGGGTGGCGAGGAGCTCATCGATCAGTCGCTGGGGGGAGCATCTGTCGGTGGGTATCGCCAATCGATATCGCCCGATTACTGCTCATCAGACGATGCCCAAAGCCCTCCCGTCATCAGGCATCGATACGCCACTCGACCATCCTTGGCGCCGTCGTTCAAGGTTTCGATGAGCTTGTAGCCGAGCAGGGTCCTACGATTGCAAGATCCATCTTGCCTATCGGACTTCGCATGGCGTTGCTCGCTGGTATCTCAATCGCCTATCAGGCAGGGCCCACGTTGGTCTCCGAACTCAAGCGCCAAACGCTTGGCGCCCATTACACGCGATTCGTTGCAATCGGCGCCGGCATGTGGGCTTCGAGAAACTCTCAGCCGCTGCAGGTGAATTGAGACCAGCGCCATCAAGACGCTATTCATCACGCAGCCGGCTGGATGCTCGTGGCGTCGTGGGCGGTCCATGCGGTATGCTAACCCGACAGCGCTGCCGGCTTCTCGAGAAGGTATCGACAGCTGATCACCTAATGTCCACCGCTGTCCGGCTCCTCTGGAGCTAGGGAGATGCCGCGGTGCACACCGGATACGGCGCTGAGTCGCAGAACCGGAAGCTAAGCTGCGCGCAAAACTCAAAAATGCAGGTTTTCTGCGGCCGACCGGCGAGGTCCGCGCGCAGCAGCAGCGGAAGCATGCTAGGTTGTCGACCAGTACGGATGGGCATGGAAAGAGTGCTTGGTCCGGTCAACCAATTAGGTGCAGAGGACGACTGCGAAAATGGACTATGTGAAACCCTTCCTGCCTTCGGAATATCAACGCCGTGTCCATGACGTGAAGGCACGTATGGAGGAAGCAGGATTCGACCTGCTAATCTGCCAAGACCCCGCAAATATGTGCTGGCTGACCGGCTATGACGCCTGGTCGTTCTACACGCCTCAAGTGGTTCTGTTGCACCTAAAATCGGACACCCCGATTTGGATAGGGCGGCTGGTCGACGTGAACGGCGCTCGTGCCACGACGGATTTGCCTGCTGAAAACATAATCAATTTTTCCGACGACCGGCTTCATCACGTGGAGCTGCATCCCTATGACGAAGTCAGCGAAATCATAAAATCCCGCGGCTGGGGATCTGATCGCATAGCGGTTGAGCTCGATGCGCATTTCTATACAGCGCGTGCGCATCAGCACCTTGTCAACGGCCTTCCAAATGCAAAGTTTTTTGACAGCCGTGGCCTCGTGAATTGGGCCCGACTCGTCAAGTCCGACGCCGAACTCGTCTACATGAGGGAAGCAGGTCGCATTGTCAGCCACACCATGCGGCAGGCGATAAATAATCTTAAGCCAGGAGTTCCCGAATACGAAATCGTCGCTCAGATATATGCCGATCAGACAAGAGGCGTTGACGGGAAATACGGTGATTATACAAGCCTCTGTCCCTTGATACAGGTTGACGAGAAGACGAACGCACCACACCTTACATGGTCGGAAAAGCCTCTGCCCAAGTCGGGACTGGTTCTCCTGGAGATTGGAGCAGCCAGGCGCCACTATCACGCGCCTCTGACGCGTACCGTCTATATGGGGAAGCCACCTAAGGAAGCCCAGCATCTCGCCAACGCCATCATCGAAGGTGGCGACGCTGTCCTCGAAATGGCGAAACCGGGCGTAGTCGTCGACGAGCTGAATACCGTATGGCTAAACGTCTTGAACCGCCACGGATACGTCAAAAAGGGCCGTTCCGGCTACTCGATCGGCATGAACTTCCCGCCGGACTGGGGTGAGCGCACGGTGAGCATTCGTTCAGGCGAAAAGACGGTGCTCCAGGCGGGCATGTGTTTCCATTTCCAATCAGGGGTGAGGCCTCCTGCGTTTGGAGCCGCCATCTCGGAGTCTTTTGTTGTTTCCGACAAGGGTGGCGAGCGGCTAGCCGATGTCGCTCGCGAGCTAATAGTCGTGGATTAGCCAAAAACAACGCTTCTGGCATTTGTCTACTCAGCCGGATTGGGAAGGTGCACTGAAGTGCTTCGCTCCCAATCCAGCTACGTCCCTCCGGTGCCTCAGAGCAACTAAGTTTAGAGCGGAGGCGTCCTGACAGCGGGGAGACGCAAGTCCCCTGGATGGCGCAGTGTCTTGGCTCGTCGGTGGGTCATTGAAGTGCGACAGCCTAGCGCGGAGTGCCTGCCGCGCTACTTGTCGTCGGTGACATCCATGAGCAAGCGTTGCAGGACGGCAAGTCGAACTCAAAAAGATGATTTCCGCAGGGCAGACCTGGCCCGCTTAGCTGAAACGACAAAGGCGTGCATTTGCCGTTTCGCCTAAACAGGCGGACTGTCGGTTTTGGCTTCGAGTCTTCTTGACGAACTTACCCTTGAAGACGAGCACGTTGGCATCGACATAGGATAAGTCACGGCGGCTGTTGACCGCTCCTTTCCTCGGTTGCTCCATTTCCTTGGTTCCGCCAAGGCGACCAGCTCGATTTAGGTGGCCTTGTGCGCACGCCCTTCGTCTCCGCTGTCCGCCCAGATCGCGTCGGCGCAAATGCGGACCGTACGGCTCTGATCAAAGACGGTGTCGGCAACTTTCCACAATCCGGCGACCATAGCCGCGGAGACTCATGCGCATCCTGGAAGATGTTCTCATCCGATCCGCCAAGGGGCCAGGGGGATTAAGAGCCGCCGTCGCGGAGATGGCACAGTTTACGCCTGGCCTCGGATGCGCGGTGCAGGGTTCGAAATCTACATTTGGGTTGCTTTTGCCGCGCTATCCCGTTCGCGCAATAATTCAGCGCCGAGGTTTAGAAATACGCAGAAGGAAACCGCTTTCGGCCCCATTTAGCACCATCTCCGCGAGCTTCGCCCTCTAGTCTGTTGAAAAAGACCGACTTTGGATGTGGGCTGGAAATGCGCTGAAGCGCTGCATCAAAGCTCAAGCTGAATTGTCGCAACACTTTGCCGCTTCTTCTCCGAGAACGAACAAGGATACATATGATCACGACCCCGCCCTTCCGTCCTCGTGAAGTACCGACTCGGCACCACGAAATTCTGATCGTTGGTGGTGGCATAGCAGGCGCAAGTATTGCCTTTCACCTTGCAAAAAGCGGTAAGAAGGACATCGCTCTCCTAGAGCGCAATACCCTTACATCCGGCACAACTTGGCACGCGGCGGGTTTGATCATGCAGACGCGTGGCACTCACGCGCTAACTGAGATCGCAAAGTATAATGCAGAGCTCTACTCCGCTCTGGAAGCGGAGACCGGACAAGCTACGGGATTCAAGCGAAATGGCACGCTCGGGGTCGCCCGAACCAAAGAGCGCCTATACGAAACCGCTCGCAACGCATCGATCGCCAAGAGTTTTGGCCTTGAGGCCAACATGATCTCGCCGAGCGAGGCGAAAAAGTTCTATCCAGCTCTCAACGCCTCGATCATCGAAGGTGCAGTCTTTATCCCGGGCGACGGCCAAACCAACCCTGTCGACACGTGCATGGCATTAGCTATCGGCGCCAAGAAAAACGGCGTGAAAATAACAGAGAATGCTGAAGTAACGGATGTTTGGAAAACAGCAGACGGCAACTACCAGGTCCGGACCAAGGATGGCGTGGTCGAAGCTGAAATTCTCGTGCTCGCGTGTGGACTTTGGACCCGAGACCTCGCCTCCAAGTTAGGCGCGCGCATTCCGATCTATGCCGCAGAACACTTTTATGTAGTGACGGAGGCGATGGATCTGGCGACCCCGACGTTGCCTGTGCTGCGCGACACCGACGGGCATGTATACCTGAAAGAAGACACGGGGAAGCTCCTGGTGGGTGCCTTCGAGCCCTGGGGCAAACCGTTGCCGATGGGAAAGCTACCCAGGGACACGGCGTTCATCGAGCTTCCGGAAGACTGGGAGCACTTTGAACTGCCGATGACCAAGGCGATAGAAATCGTCCCTGAGCTTGCGAACGCCGGCATTGCCAAATTTTTCAACGGTCCCGAAAGTTTCACCCCCGACCTTCTGTTCATGATCGGTGAAGTTCCTGGATTGAAAAACCTCTACGTTTCCACCGGTTATAACTCAGAGGGCATTGAATTCGGGGCGGGAGCAGGGCGAGCTCTGGCAGAGTGGATCGTCGCGGGCGAGCCTCAAATGGACATCAGCTTCGTCGATGTCGCCCGATTTCATCCCTTCCAGGTCAACAAGCGATATTTGCACGATCGCACAGCCGAAGTGCTGGGGCTTCACTACAAGATGCACTGGCCAGCCTACCAGCCTGAGACATCCCGAGGGGTCCGCAAAAGCGCGCTTCACGACCGGTGGGCGAGGCTCGGCGCCAGCTTTGGTGAAGGAATGGGATGGGAGCGTCCCATGTGGTTCGCAGGCGAGGGGGAGCCGACCGAAAACATCTACTCCTACGACGAGCCGAACTGGTTCAAGTATGTCAGTCAGGAGTGCAAGGCTGCCCGCAACGATGCTATCTTGTTGGACCAAAGCTCTTTCGGCAAACATCTGGTTCAGGGTCGCGACGCCTGCCGCTTCCTTCAGTGGCTTTGCGCCGGCAATGTGGATGTTCCTGTGGGAAAGCTGGTGTACACCCACATGCTCAATGAAAAGGGCGGGATAGAAACAGATATTACTGTAAACCGCTTGTCGCAGACGGAGTTCCTCATTATCTCCTCAGCGACCGTCCATCCTAGGGATAAGGCCTGGATTTCAAAGCATATTACCGATGAATGGAATGTCACGATAACTGACATGACGTCCGGGTACGCGGTCCTTTCATTGCAAGGCCCGCGATCGCGCGAGATCCTATCCCAGGTAACGGACACAGATCTGGCGAACTCGGCCTTCCCATTCGCCACCAGTCAGGAAATCGATATCGGGTATGCTCGTGTAATAGCTAATAGACTGACTTATGTCGGAGAGCTTGGTTGGGAGCTCCATATTCCAACCGAGATGGCACAGCATGTGTTTGACGTCCTCTGGGAGGCCGGCCAGGCGTATGGCCTCAAGGCTGCGGGATATCACGCGCTTGAACATCTCCGCTCCGAGCGCGCCTACCGAGAATACCAACTCGATCTCACGCCGGTCGATACATTGCTCGAAGCGGGTTTGGGATTTACGGTGGACTGGAATAAAGAAGGCGGATTTATCGGAAAAGACGCTCTGGCTTCACAGAAAAATGCCGGACCGCTAAAAAAACGCCTGATATCATTCAAGCTTCGCGATCCGAAACCTGTTCTCTTCCACGAGGAGCTAATCCGCTGCGACGGGAGGATTGTTGGCTACATTTCCTCTGGCGTGAAGAGCTTTACAATCGGAACCTCAGTTGGACTTGGATATGTAAACCATTCCGCCGGCGTCACGAAGGACTTGATCGAGAACAGTCGGTGGGAAATCGAGATCGCAGGCAAGCTCTACGAAGCCGACGCATCTCTGCGGGCGTTTTTTGATCCAAATGGGGATCGGGCTAAGCAATAGGTGTGCGCCGCTGTGGAATCGGAAGGAGCCCCATCCCAGGTAGTTCCGCTCAGCAACTACTTTCGAAGCCCGGTGGGTTCACTCTCGTTCTGGAAGCTTCAACTGACACGCACCTTCGACCAGATGCGGCAGTACAAATGACGAGGTAATCTTCGTGACGAACGGTTCACAAGTCGAGCGCATTGAGAAGGATCCGCTCGGGCCGGTGAGCATCCCGGTCGATGCCTATTACGGCCCGCAGACGGCGCGGGGCATCGCCAATTTCCCGATTTCAGGCATCCGGATCAGCCATTTCACGAACCTCATCTAGGAGGCCGGGTTCGACGGCTTCTGGATCCACCGGATGCTTAAGGCCGAGGGGATCGAAAGCCACGTCGTCGATCCGGCTCGATTGCAATCTCATGCCGGCGGCGGGAGCCAAGACCGACAGAATCGACGGCTAGGCACACGAGTAGCCTGCAGACAAGCGCCACAATCCAGCGTCTTCTTCAGCCGCCCATTGATCCACTTCCTGGGTGTCGCACCCGGACCATGGCGCACACGGCGGCTCGCCCCTTTCATGGGCGAATAGCGTGCGCACCAGCGGGCAAGGTGTGCCCCGTAATCTTGATCAAATTCCCTAGCGCGACAGCCGCCCCTCGTTCTTCGTTCCTCCGAACAAACTTTCTCGCTTGACCTGTATCATAGGAACATAGCAATAAAGATAGCCATTACGACTCGCTCGTTCGGCCCGCGGTTGAGCTCTGGGCAAAGTCGATTTGATTGAGCGGAAAGCGCTCAGAGGGAGGCAGGCATGACCCGCAGGGAATTTGGCGTAATTATTCTCGACGGCGACATGGCCGTCGTTGACACGTCGCTCCGAGTGCACGGGTTCAATGGCTTGAGGGTTGCCGACAGTTCGGTGATGCCATCTCTCGTTTCCGGAACACCAACGCTCCTACCATCATGATCGGCGAGCGGGCATCCGATTTCATTAGAAACGGCATCGGACCCGAACACCACCTGAACTTTCGATCGATTCCCGTTGTGCACCTGCGCGCCGGCGAGACAAGAGGCGTCACCGCTTAGCGGCTTTGGAATCGATTACCGCCGTACCATAGAATCAAATCAAAGAGGTTTTAAATGTTGCGGAATGACGAGCGACGCTTCGATGTCTTGGCGAACGAGGTGAGCAAGACGTGCTTGACGCGATGGGCCGCACACATCAGTTTTTGCCCCCCAACATCCGTCCGTTGCGAACGGATCTGAAACTAGTCGGACGCGCGATGCCGTTGTTGGAGGCGGTGGTCTACGACGACAGCAAGCCTTTCGGCCTCATGTTCGATGCGATGGACGATCTCAAGCCGGGTGAAATTTATCTAGCAACCGGCGCGCAACTGCCATGCGCGATGTGGGGTGAGCTTATGACAACCATAGCCAAACATATGGGTTGCCGCGGCGCTGTGCTCGACGGCTTCATGCGGGATACATACGGCGTTCTCAAGCTGGACTTTCCCGTTTTTAGCCAAGGCTCGTATGCGCAGGATCAACGTCTTCGCGGTCGGGTCGTCGATTATAGGGTCAAGGTCGAGGTAGGTGGAGTGACTGTTTCGCCCGGAGACTATCTCGTCGGCGACATTGACGGTGTGGTCTCCATCCCCGCTGAAGTCATCGACGAAGTGATCGAGCGCGCTATCGAGAAAGACCAGATCGAGGGCCAGGTGCGTCGCGACATTCTCGGGGGACTGGGCGCTGCGGGCGCATTCGACAAGTACGGCGTGCTCTAAGAGGATAGCGGGAAGTATATCGATGAACTTGACCCATAGGCAGCTCGCTGAACGCGTGGCAGACAGATTAGTGCGCGACACGCAGAACACAAACATCATCACGGACTGGGGTGAAGCCCTCGCCTTGTTCGGCCTGCTTGAACTTGGTCGGAAGA
>NZ_RZST01000599.1:0-1647 GCF_003997575.1 Mesorhizobium sp. M1A.F.Ca.IN.022.07.1.1 | reverse complement strand
GTCATCAGCATCGCTTGGATGCGCACGGCCACGACGCGCCGCTGCCACCCCTTCCCGAAGGTCGGCCAGGTCGGCAGGCGCTCGAGGAACTTGAGCCGGGCATTGCAGATCGTGTCGATCAAGACGCCTGCCGGCTTGGCACGCACTGCCGCGAGCGTAGCAGGCCCAATGCGTCCATCCTGGACGACACCGACGCCGCACGCCGCCTGAAGATACTTCGCCGCCCTGCTCGGCCCGCTGTTCACGGCGAAGTCGAAAACAGCGTAGTCGACGCCATCGGGCAACTCGGCGCCAGCGACAGCATCCCAATAGAATCGGCGATAAACCGTCGCCACCTGCTCATCGCTGATCTTCTTCAGATCGGCCTTAGTGGCATCGGCTTTGACGAACCGACGGAAGTTGGCAAGCGTCACGCCCTTCATCGTCGCGCCGCCCGGATCGGCAGCGTTGTCCGACCATCCGCCTTCCGACTTCAGGACGAGAGCAAGCGAACGCGCAAAGTTCCGGTCCATCGACGGCTCCGTTGACGATGGGCGCCATCCTGTATGCGCGAGCAGCGAAACTCTAAGCCGCTTGATCGCCTGGCTTGTTTGGTGAGCCGTGTTAGGCCCAAGCCCTCACAACCATGTTCCAGTTCGCCTCCGACAGATTGCTGTCGGCGGCAGAGGTGAAATTGACGATGGCCGGGAGCACGTTGCTACCGTATTTCACGCTAATGTTAGTGGTGTCCACTTTCATGGTCCAACCAACCGAGGAACCGCTGCCGTCGTTTCCGTCGTAGCGAGTGGGGGAGCCGATATAAAGCTCCTCACCAGCGGTGAAGCCACCTTGGGCAGTAACGCAGATAAGCGACACTTCGACTAGCTTCGGCTTTACCCCGAAGCCGTGGGCTACCGCGAAAGAGCCGCTCGATGTAATAGCCTGCGCCGGGCTTTCGTAGGACTTGCTCAAGGCAGGCGTCACCCACTGGGGCGCCGTGACCCCCGCATTCATTTGCAGAACCTGGCCAGCGGTGCCTTTCGGAAGTCGGGCGAGCGCCTTCGCGCCAGTGGCGTAGAACACATCGCCGGCAGCGACGGAGGCAGGCAGCGGAGCGAATATTTGCTGCGCAGCGCCGTCACCAATGACAAGCACGTTTTCGTCAGTGTCCCACTGGATATCACCCTCTGCCGTCGGCGTGGGCGCTGCGCTTTGCTTGAGCGTCAGCGTCGGGGTAACGATGGTCGTGTTTGGCGCGATAGCAATGGCTGCTCCGTTCGCTCGCTGGTAGGACAAGCAGCGCCAATTGCCACCGCCAAGCGACCGCATGCGCGCCACATCGCCGGCCGCAGTGGTGATGTTCGCGCCACCGGGGAGGATGAGGCTGGTGGCGTTGTGCGTGAGCGTCAGCGCGCCAGCAAACACCAGGTCGCGCTCAGCGCCTGCCGCCACGGTTCCAAGCGCCGTGATCGTGACCGTGCCTGTGATGTTGACGAGCGTACCTGTGCTGTTTGCCAGGTTGACAGTCGCGGCCGATGCCATGTCCGCTCCGGCTGCGCTTAGATTATCCGCGCCACCGACCGCCGTGCTGGACCCGGAGCCGCCGGCCGTCACCGGCCGAGCAGCGTTCGCATCCGCCACCAGGTCATCGACCAGTGCGTTGTACTT
>NZ_RZST01000598.1:0-1651 GCF_003997575.1 Mesorhizobium sp. M1A.F.Ca.IN.022.07.1.1 | reverse complement strand
ACCGAGAAACGCGGCCGGCCGAGACCACCGAGCTTTGGACGGAGTCGCGGCCGCGTTTCTCGGTCAATGATGTCGAGCAGGCGCTGGCCGGCGTGACGCTGGTCGAGGCTGCAAATGAGCGCGACGAGGCGGCAGCGATTGCCATTGCGCTTAAGCGCGCAGTGGAAATGCCGGGCAAGCGCGCGGCACTCGTCACCGGCGACCGCGCCCTGGCGCGACGCGTCTCGGCCGAGCTGCTACGCTTCGGCGTCGTCGCTGACGATTCCGGCGGCACGCCGCTAGCCAACACGCCGGCCGCCAGCCTGCTCAGGCTGGCGCTAGGCGCAGCATTCCGGCCAGGCGATCCGGTGGGTCTATTGTCGCTACTCAAGCATCCGCTGCTTGGCCTCGGTCTCGAACGCCAGAGCGTGCGCAAGGCTGCCGAGCTGATCGAGCTGGTGGCGCTGCGCGGCGGCACCGGCCGGCCGGACGTCGCTTCCCTCGACGCGCTTTTCGAGACGCGGCTCGCGGGCCTTGGCGGCGACAGCCGTCAGCCCTTCTGGTTCCAGCGCCTCACGGTACGCGGTATCGAAGAGGCGCGGGCAGTGCTCAATCGCCTCACCGATGCGCTATCCCCGCTCACTGCGATGCGCGGCGAGAAGGATGCCGATATCGCGACATTGACGCGGGCGAGCGTCGTGGCGCTGGAAGGTCTCGGCCGCGCGGCCGATGACAGCCTGACCAGCCTCTATGCCGGCGACGCCGGCGAGAAGCTCGCCGCGCTTCTGCGCGGGCTGGTTGCCGTGTCATCGCCGTTTATGATCGGTGCGGGCGAATGGCCCGACGTGATGGAGGCGCTGATCGCGCCGGAAACGGTCAAGCCGGCGCAAGGCACCGACCGCAACATCGCCATCTGGGGAGCGCTGGAAGCTCGCCTGCAAAGCGTCGACACGCTGGTCATCGGCGGCCTCAATGAAGGGGTCTGGCCGCGCAAGCCCGAGAGCGACCGGTTCATGTCGCGGCTGATGAAGACCGGCATCGATCTCGAGCCGCCGGAGCGGCGCATCGGCCTTGCCGCGCATGATTTCCAGATTGCGATGGGTACTGAAACGGTGGTGCTGACGCGCTCGGCCCGATCCGGCGACGCGCCGGCGGTGCCGTCGCGCTGGTTGCAGCGCATCGTCACCTTCATCGGCAAGGACCAGGCGACGGCAGTTCGCCGGCGCGGCGACGCGCTGCTTGTCTGGGCGCGCGCGCTCGATGCCGGCGACAGGAAGGATTTCGCGTCCCGCCCACAGCCGAAGCCGCCGCTGCACCTGCGGCCACAGCATTTCTCGGTCACCGAGATCGAGACACTGCGCCGCGACCCCTATGCGATCTATGCCAGGCGGATTCTCGGCCTGATGCCGCTCGACCCGGTGATCCGCGACCCCGGTGCTGCCGAACGCGGCACGCTGTTCCACGAAATCCTGCATTTGTTTTCGCGAAGGGTGGAAGATCCGAGGGCGCCGGGCGCGCTGGCAGCCCTCATCGAGGCCGGTCGCGCGTGCTTTGCCGACGCGGCACTTCCGCCCGATATCGAGGCGGTGTGGTGGCCGCGCTTCGAAAAGCTCGCGGAAAACATCATCGAATGGGAGCATACCCGCGCCGACGCCGTCGCCCGGCGCTATGC
>NZ_RZST01000597.1:0-1660 GCF_003997575.1 Mesorhizobium sp. M1A.F.Ca.IN.022.07.1.1 | reverse complement strand
GAGATCGTCCTTGCCGCCACCATCCTGTCCTGGTTCATCATCGCGGCGGGGCTGGCGCAGACGACAATCTATCTGCTGCAGCTCGTCCTCGCCGGCTATGCGCTGTCCAAGCGCCCGCCGGTGGCGCGCTCGGCGCTGCTCTGGCAGCGCTACGGCGAGGTCGCGCCGCCAATCGCGCTTCTGGTGCCGGCCTATAACGAGGAAGTGAATGTGGTGGAGAGCGTCCATTCGATGCTGGCGCTCGAATATCCGAATTTCGAGGTCATCGTCGTCAATGACGGCTCGAAGGACCAGACCTTGCAACGCCTGATCGAGGGCTTCAAGCTGGTGAAGTTCCATCGTCCCTACGAGGACGCGCTGGCGCACAAGCCGATCCGCGGGCTCTATTCCTCGCCGATGACCGAGCGGCTGTTCGTGGTCGACAAGGAGAATGGCGGCAAGGCGGACGCGCAGAATGCCGGCATCAATGTCTGCCGCGCGCCGCTCTTCTGTGTGATCGACGGCGATTCCATCCTCGAGCCCGACGCGCTGATGCGCGCCGCCCAGCCCTTCATCGACGATCCCGAGCGCACCATCGCCGTCGGAGGCACGATCCGCATCGCCAACGGCTCGAAGATCGAGGCCGGCAGGGTGCGCGAGGTCCATTTGCCGAGCCGCCTGCTGCCGCTCTTCCAGGTGGTCGAATATCTGCGCGCCTTCCTGATGGCCAGGCTTGCCTGGAGCAGCGTCAACACGCTGATGCTGGTTTCCGGCGCCTTCGGCATGTTCCGCCGTGCCGAAGTGGTGGCGGTGGGCGGCTTCACCAAGGGCTCGATGGGCGAGGACCTCGACCTTGTGATCAAGCTGCACCGCCACATGCGCGACAAGAAGCGCAAATACCGCGTTCAGTTCATTCCCGAGCCGGTGTGCTGGACCGAGGCGCCGGAAACGCTGAGCGTTCTGGCGAGGCAGCGCACGCGCTGGCAGCGCGGAGCGCTCGAATGCTTCTTCCGCTACCGCGCCATGTTCTTGAACCCGCGCTATGGCCGCGTCGGCTTCCTCGGCTTCGGCCACATCTTCATCGTCGATGTGATGGGGCCGGTGGCGGAGGTGCTGGGCTATATCCTGATCCCGGCCTTCTGGCTGCTCGGCATCCTGTCGGCCGAATATCTCCTGGCCTTCACTTCGCTGATCTTCACCTATGGCGTCTGCGTCAGCGTCTGCTCGCTCATCCTGGAAGAGGCCGAGCTGCAGCGCTTTCCGCGCGCCAGGGATCTCGCCGTTCTGACGGCGGCCGCCGTGGTCGAGAATTTCGGCTACCGCCAGCTCAACAATTTCTGGCGCGTGAAAGGCTGGTGGCAATTCTTGCGCGGCAACCAGGGCTGGGGCGAGATGACCAGGACCGGCCTCGGCGCCGCCAAGAAGTGAGCCCGGCGGGTGCCGTCAGGCCAGCGTCCGCTCGATCTCCCCGATTAAGGCATCGAGCGCCGCGCGGACATCGCCGCCTTCCGCCTGCTCGATGAGCAGCGTTTCCAGCTCTGACGCCCGCACGCTGATCTCCGCAAAGCCGAAAGTGCCGGCCGCGCCGGCGAGCGAATGCGCGAGCTTGGTCAGGTCGGAGCCGGGCAGCGCCTCGCGCGCCGCCTGCAGCTCAGCGAGCTGAGAGGCGCAGCGGGTGAGG
>NZ_RZST01000596.1:0-1663 GCF_003997575.1 Mesorhizobium sp. M1A.F.Ca.IN.022.07.1.1 | reverse complement strand
CGGCATCAGGGCTAGCGAAACGCGACGCGAAGGAGTTGGCCATGGAAATGCGGCGCGCCGCCTCGCCGCCCGGTCGGTTGTAGCCAGCGAACTTCCAGGCGTTGTTCATGAGACGCTGCGCTTCCTCGGGCGACTTGGCCGCGTTTAGCGCGTCGATCAGACCGGGGTCTTCATGAAGGAAGTATTGCGCCTGAAGCTGCGGCGACGGGGCGTTTGCGTCACCGCCGTTGCTGCCGGCGAATGCCCGCATGGCTTCGAAGCGCGGACCGCGCCACGACAGGATACCGCCCGCAGTCCCTGCCTGCCCGCTTTCGCTCGGGTCAGACCATGAGCCGAATGCGTTCTTCGCATTGAAGCGGCTTTCGGCGTTCGCAGTTGCCGCGACAGCAGCGAGACCGTACGGGTTGGTGACCTTGCTTTTCACCGTGTCCATAAAGCCGTTGTAGATGTCGTTGCCAGACAGATCTGGCGCGCTGCCCATCGAGCCGCCGCCAAGAGCCGAAACGACCGCCTTGCTGGCCGAAGCCGATGTCGAGGCAGGCGAGGATGCTCCGCTACCGCTGAACAGCGCTGAGAACACATCGTTGCCGCCCTTGCGCCAATCACGTTCCGCCGACGTTGCCTTGCTGTCGGCGAGCCTGTAGCCGATCGCCTCGCCAATCGCGTTCAGGCCCTGGCCGATCGTGCGCGGGGCGGCCGGCCGGGCAAGAGCATCGGCAATGGCCCTGAGGCGCGCCAGGTCTTCCGGCGTCTGCACGCCGGTATTGCCGCCGAAGATGAACGAGGGCTGGACGCTCATGCCAAGGCCTCCCCGTAATTGACAGCATCAACACCGCCGACATTGATGACCGCGTGCGGCCGGAACGCACGCACCTCGTCGGCCATGACGCCGATCTGCTCGCCACCGCCCCACACGTATTCGAAGGCATACTTTGCGAGGCCATTGGCGAATTCGCCGACGCGGCGGACGTTCATTTTGACGCGGCGGTCGGAATACTTGATCAGGTTCGCGCCGAGGCCGAACAGGCCGCCGAAAAGGTCGCTGCTGCTCTGCGCTTGCTGCTGCCAGTTTTGGAGCTTCTGGTTGTAGTTGGTGTTGATCAGGCCGGCCACGTCGGTCGTGGGGATCGTCGGCATATTGGCGTTGACGAAATTCGGCTGGCTCACCTGCGAACCGGACAGCAGCGCCGTCAAATTGTTGATCGGTGCCGAGTTCTGCGCGAGCGCTTCCTGCACCGCCTGCCCGCGACCCTGAAGCAGAAGCTGGTTATAGGCGTCATTTTCCCCCTGATTTTCGAGGTTCTGCGCCTGTGCGTATGCGTCCGAACCGGGACGGATGCCGCGATTGATCAGGTCCGCCTCGTTCGACGCGCGACGGGCGTCGAGCGCCGGCTGCAGCCGCTTCATACCAAGGTCCATCAGCCGGGCCTCGGTGGCGTCGTTCGACAGGTCGACCGGCTTCGACAGGAAGTCGTTCAGGAACGCCGACTGGTCGTTGGCGAGCTTTCCGAGATTGAGCCTGGCCTCGTCGGTCTGATCCTTGATCGCCTGGCCGGTCTGCGACAGGGTCTGCGTCGCCGTGTAGGTCGGGATGTCGTAGGACTTGCCCGTATAGGGGTCGTTCCACTTGTAGGTGCCGGTCTGGCTGTAGGTCAGGTTGCCG
>NZ_RZST01000595.1:0-1681 GCF_003997575.1 Mesorhizobium sp. M1A.F.Ca.IN.022.07.1.1 | reverse complement strand
CCTCTGTCCTGCCGGCCATCTCCCCCTCAAGGGGGGAAATCAGATGCCGCGCCGGCTTTCGCCAATCTCTCGCGTCGCGGGAGATGCGTCGGCGCTGAAACTGCCAATCTCCCCCCTTGAGGGAGAGATGTCCGGCAGGACAGAGGGTGGCGCCGTAGAACTCGGCGGCGGCGATTGGCGAACACTGTTCCATCAATCGCCCTCGTCCTCATACCCAACAAGATGCAGCGGCCGCGCGGCGATGCCCTCCAGCTCGCACCAGCGCACCAGCGCTTCCTCGCGGCCATGCGTCACCCAGACCTCCTCGGCGCCCGTTTCCTTGATCGTGGCGATGAGCTCGTCCCAGTCGGCATGGTCGGAAATGATCAGCGGCAGCTCGACGCCGCCCTGCTTGGCGCGCTGACGGATGCGCATCCAACCTGAAGCGAAGCAGGCGATCGGGTCGGGGAAGCGCCGCGCCCAGCGGTCGGCGAACGCGGCCGGCGGCCCGACGACAATGGCGCCTTCGAAATCGGCCTTGCCGCCGCTTTCCACCGTCGCTGGTTCGATCTGCCCCAGATCGATGCCTTGGCTCTGGTAATATTCGCTGAGCTTGGCGAGCGCGCCATGGATATAGATCGGCCTGTCGTAACCGGCCTCGCGCAGCAGCCGCATGACGCGCTGCGCCTTGCCGAGCGCATAGGCGCCGATCAGGTGCGAACGCTCGGGAAATTGCGTCGCCGATTTGAGCAGGCGCGCGATCTCCTCATGGTCCGGCGGGTGCCGGAACACCGGCAGCCCGAAGGTCGCCTCGGTGATGAAGACATCGCAAGGCACCGGCTCGAACGGCAGGCAGGTAGCGTCCTTCTGGCGCTTGTAGTCGCCGGAGGCGACGATGCGCAGGCCCTGATGCTCGACGACGATCTGCGCCGAACCCAGCACATGCCCGGCCGGATGGAAAGTGACGGAGACGCCGTTGATATCAATCGTCTCGCCAATGACTGCTGCCTGCGTGGTTTCGGCGAAATCCTCGCCATAGCGCAGGCCCATGATGTCGAGCGTTTGCTGGGTGGCAAGCACCGAGCGGTGGCCTGAGCGCGCATGATCGGAATGGCCGTGCGTGATCAGCGCGCGGCTGACCGGCCGCACCGGATCGATGAAGAAATCGCCTGGCGGACAGTAGAGCCCTTCGGGTCGTGGCTTGAGCAGGTCGCTGGCGCGCATGGCCTTGAACATAGTGGCTAAATTCGACGCGGGAAGCCTGTTGCAACAGACTGCTGACTCGTCCTACAGCCGGCCGCCGGTTCGCACACCGGCGGGATCAACGGAACCATGAAACCACTTCAGGCCTCGTCCGGCGATTTGAACGCCGACCGTCGCGCCGATTTTGCCGAGATGCTGCTGGCCTCCGGCGAGCCCGTGCAGGCGGCGGAGCTTTTGCTTGGCGCGCTGGAGCTGGCGCCGCAATGGACGGCGGGCTGGTTCCGGCTCGGTGAGATGCACGAGGCCGCACGTTTTCCCGACCAGGCCGCCCACGCATGGGCGATGGCCATGAAGCTCGATCCCGCGGACCGGCTGGGTTCCGCGCTCAAGCTGCAGCTGATCGGTCATGCGCCGGTGGCAGCGGCTCCGCCCAGCGCTTTCGTCGAGACCCTGTTCGATCACTATGCCGACAGTTTCGAGCAATCGCTGGTCGGGAAAC
>NZ_RZST01000594.1:0-1714 GCF_003997575.1 Mesorhizobium sp. M1A.F.Ca.IN.022.07.1.1 | reverse complement strand
CGCAAGGGACGCTCGCCAAGGTCAACGGCGTTCTCGATGGGATAGATCCGGCGAATGTCCGTACGGCGCTCGCCAACATCCAGAAGGCAAGCGACAGCGCCAACAAGGCGGCCGCCGACATCGCCAAGGTCACCGACAAGATCGCCAACCGCTCCGACGACATCAACGATACGATCAAGAATGCCCGCCAGCTTGCGCAACGCCTCAACGACGCCTCCGTGCGCGTCGACGGAATTCTCGAGAAGGTCGACAAGCTTCTCGGGTCCGGTGAAGCCAATGGCGTAATGGCCGATGCTCGGGCGACGCTGAAGTCCTTCAAGCAGGTTGCCGATACGCTGAACTCTCGGCTGGGCACCATCGTCGACAATCTGTCGCGCTTCTCCGGCCAGGGCCTGCAGGATGTCGAGGCGCTGGTCCAGGCCAGCCGGCGCTCGATCAGCCGAATCGAGGAAGCGGTGACAGATCTCAGCCGAAACCCGCAGCGCATACTGACGGGCGGCGAGGGGGAGGTCCGTCAGTTTGACGGCAGGGCACGGCGTTGACTTCCGCTGCTGCGAACGCCAAGAACATGGATTGCAGCTGTAAGTTGATCATCAGATCCGGGGACAGTGGGGATCGCGCGTGAAGTTAGTGAGAGGGTTGAAGTCCGTTGCTGCCGCGACGCTCGTGTTCACGCTTGCAGGCTGCGCGGTACTGGGGGGCAGGCCGGCGCCGCTCGACACGTTCGAGCTTTCCGCGCCTTCGCTCGACATGCGAGGCCACAGCCGCCGCCAGATCCTGATCGCCCAACCCTCGGCGCTGAAGGCGCTGGACAGCCAGAACATCGTGATCAGGCCGTCCGACCAGTCGATCCAGTTCCTCAAGGGCGCGCAATGGGCGGACCGCCTGCCGCTGATCGTGCAGGCAAGGCTCGCCGAGACTTTTCAGCGCTCCGGCAGCTTTGCCGGTGTCGGCAAGCCGGGCGAGGGTTTGGCGATCGACTACCAGATCATCGTCGAGGTGCGGTCCTTCGAAGTCCGGGTCAATGGCGGCGAACATGCCGATGTCGAGCTGTTCGTGCGCATCCTCAACGATCGCAATGGCGAGGTGCGCGCCTCGAAGGACTTCACGGCCAGCGCACCGGTCTCGGGCGGCGGAAATGCCGCTTATGTCGGTGCCCTGGACAACGCGTTCGGCCAAGCGGCGAGGGACATCGTCCGCTGGACGGATTCGGTGATCTGAACGAATGCGCGTGCCTGTGCGGTGCCGCGCAAGCTACAAACACTCGAAGACGTCTGCCTGCAATTTTTCGGATTTCAACAGATGTTGCAGGGTGTAGGTCAGCGATAGCGCATCGTCGACAGCGTCGTGTGCCCGCAACGGAGCGTGGTCGACGCCATAGTAGTCCGCCAGCTTGTTGCTGGGTGTCCTCGCCAAATCTTCGATCGGCATCCCTGCCGCTAGCAGCAGCTTGACTGCATTGTCGAACCGGTTGGCTGGTATGGAAACGGGAATGCCGGCGACATAACAACTGATCGCGACCATGTTCAGCTCGTCCTTGCCCCAGGACCAAAAGCGCGCACCGTCGGAGAAGCGGTCGATGTCGGCAAGAGCTTCTGCCAATCCGACTCCCTCGGTCTCCAGGGTTTCTTCAGTGATGCCGGTGAGCTGGGTGAAAAACGGATCGAGCGCGTATCCCCGGCCGAATCGGTCAATCGGTTGCACATAGGCGCGG
>NZ_RZST01000593.1:0-1720 GCF_003997575.1 Mesorhizobium sp. M1A.F.Ca.IN.022.07.1.1 | reverse complement strand
GACGTCGGCTGCTCTGGTAAGAAGGTTGTCGCCCAAACCGTGCGCCATCGCCGCCAAGGTCCGCATCGAGCATGGCACGACGATCATGCCGTCCGTTCTGAAGGAGCCGCTGGCGATCGGCGCGGCCAAGTCCTGGTGGTTATGGGTGTGGTTGGCGAGCGAAGCGAGTTGCGCCAGTCCGTCGGCGCCAAGCTCGTAAGCGATGGTGATGCGCGCGCCCTTTGAGACGACAAGATGCGTTTCCACCCCACCCCTGACCAGTTGGCGTATGGTCTCGAGGGCCAGCACCGAGCCGGACGCGCCGGTAACCCCAACTATTATCCGTTTTGGTCATTTCTGCGCCGAACCGGTTGGTCGTGGAAAAAACTCGGCCCAACGCTCCGAGACCCTTTCAACGATCTGCGACGACATCTTCAATTGCTCCCCCACTCACACGACGTCTCGGACCCGATCTTGCGCGTCGCGTCGAATCCGATCTTTCCTCCAAGCCCTTCCAGCGGCGACGCGAAGTCGAGGGAGTCGATGGGGGTTCGATCAAGCTTCATCGTGATCGCCGAAGGGTCCTTCCTCGGCCGTTTCGTTGGGTGAAACGGTTCCGTCCAGTACGATCTCGGAACTGGCGGGAACATGGAGCTCGATGCTCTTGCACGGAGACAATCCAACCCGCCGATCGTTGATCATCCCGGACAGCGACAGTTCCGATACCCCTTCGGGCGCCGGCGTCACCGCTGCTATCAAAGTCGCGGGATCCGCGCCGATGACGACAGCGACGGGCATCTCAAGCCCCCTCGCCTGCCACATGCGATGGTGAGCCGCGCCGCCTCGCATGGGCAGCCATCTTATGATCGCCCTGTCGCGGGCGATTATCTGCATCCGGTATATGCCCAGATTGTATCTGCCAGGATCACCGTCGCCTCGGTCGGGTGACGGCAACCGGCCATGTGATGAGAGGACCAGCGTCCTCCGGCCAACAGGTCTGGACGGGAAGGATTGCGAAATCCGGTTCCACATCCCTCCATAATCTTGACGACGAAACGATCTTCGGGCGCGCCGCCAACGCGCCGCGCGCGGCGGAGAACATATGGCGGGCCTGGCGCAAGTTTTGCGGAACCTGAGGGGACCTCATCCACGCGAGCAGAGCGCCGAGAGTCTCGAGCCCGTGGATGTCGGTGCCCAGCCCCCACGCGACACGCTCCCGCGTCCCAAAGATATTTGCCACGACCGGAAAGGACGAGCCGCCTCCCTGGCCATCCATCGGCGTGGTCATGCGCAGCGCCGGTCCGCGCGCCGCGATCACCCTTCTGTGTATCTCCGTCAGTTCGAACCGGGTTGGGCTCGGATTTCTCGAATCTGACCCTTCGCGCCCAGGTACGAAAGAAAGGAGCCGAGATCACAGAACTGGGGAAGAAGGCGATAATGCATAGCGAAATCCGGCACGACCGGTCCGTCGGCGACGCCGTTCTCTCACGACAGCCGCTCGAGAAGTTTGCGCTAGGTCAAAGAACTGGCCGTTTGCGCACGGTATGTCGAATTTAACAGCCCACTCGCCTGAGGCTGGCTGAAGTCGGGAAGACGTTTCAGATGGCCAGCAACCTAGTCAACGACGCTCTTGAAGCATGCCGGTCTGCGATCGCCGGCCTCAAGGACCGCACACGGAGCGAGACCGCGAGAAGAAAATTCTGGGCGCTTGGACCGGAGGAATGCACAGGCATGCTGAATG
>NZ_RZST01000592.1:0-1721 GCF_003997575.1 Mesorhizobium sp. M1A.F.Ca.IN.022.07.1.1 | reverse complement strand
GTCCTGCCGCCTGCACGGCATCGACGACCAGCACGCCGCCCGCTTCCTTGACGATCTCGGCGATGCGTCCGATCGGCTGGATCACCCCCGTCTCGTTGTTGGCGGCATGGATCGCCACCAGCGGCAGGCCGGCAGCCTTGTCATGCGCGGAGAGCGCCGTAGTCAGCGCCTCGAGATCGGCAATGCCGTCTCGATCGACGCCGATCCTCGTCACCTGCGGCGCCGAGAACCGCCCGCCATTCAGAATGCAGGGATGGTCGGCAGCCGAGACATAGAGGTGGCTGATGCGGACAGAGCCGCGCCCCATCTGCCAGTCGGGAGCAAGCAGCGTCGATGCGGCCTCCGTCGCGCCGGAGGTGAACACGACGTGCTCGGGCCTGGCATTGACCAGCCCTGCCACGTCACGCCTGGCATCCTCGATCAGCCGCCGCGCCGCGCGGCCCTCGCTGTGAACCGACGACGGATTGGCGGCATCGAGCGCCGCGACCGCCGCCGACCGCGCCTCTGCCATGAGAGGTGCGCTGGCGTTGTAGTCGAGATAGGCGCGAGTTGCGGCCATTTTCCTTCAGTCGATCCTGTCAGCAGTCATTCCGCGAGGACAGCGCGTTATTTCCTTGAAATTGCAAGGCGAGCCGTCCTATTTACCCGGCTTGCGGCGCGGGCGGCCGAGAAAATGCGTTCTCGGCACCCAGTTTTGAACAATTCTAAACTAGCTTCTAGGAAGACGCTTGCCCGGCGTCAAGGCCACAGAATGGGCCAAAGGAAGAGTCCGGGCCCGCGCCTTCGTATGCCACGTGGAGTATTTTATGCCTGAGGTCATTTTCGCCGGTCCGGCTGGTCGCCTGGAGGGCCGTTACCAGCCTTCCAAGGAAAAGAGCGCGCCGATCGCCATCGTGCTGCATCCGCACCCGCAATTCGGCGGCACGATGAACAACAAGATCGTCTACGACCTCTTCTACATGTTCCAGAAGCGCGATTTCACCACGCTTCGCTTCAATTTCCGCGGCATCGGCCGCAGCCAGGGCGAGTTCGACCACGGTACCGGCGAATTGTCGGACGCGGCCGCTGCGCTCGACTGGGTGCAGTCGCTGCATCCGGATTCCAAGAGCTGCTGGGTCGCGGGCTATTCGTTCGGCTCATGGATCGGCATGCAGCTGCTCATGCGCCGGCCCGAGATCGAGGGCTTCATCTCGGTCGCCCCGCAGCCCAACACCTACGATTTTTCGTTCCTGGCACCCTGCCCGTCGTCCGGCCTCATCATCCATGGCGATGCCGATAAGGTGGCGCCGCCCAAGGACGTGCAGACGCTGGTCGACAAGCTGCACACGCAAAAGGGCATAACCATCACGCAGAAGACTATCTCCGGCGCCAACCATTTCTTCGCCAACCACGCCGAACTGCTGATCGACGAATGCGCCGACTACCTGGACCGGCGTCTGGCCGGCGAGCTCGCCGATCCACGGCCGAAGCGGCTGAGGTAGATTTCGGGCGATCCTTAGACCAAATAGCTCTACGGGCGGTCAGCCGACAATTGCTCGCGGCTCCGCCTCGCCAGCGATGTTTTGCCCTTGGATCCGCTGGAAGACAGCAGCCGGAACGTGCGCTTGGGCACGGGTCTGGTCGACGACGGCCGTCGGAAGATGAAACCGAGCCGCGCGAAGACCAGCCCTGCGGCGATCGCAAAGGCAAGGCCGAGCCCAAAGCCGGCCACTGTGTCGCTC
>NZ_RZST01000591.1:0-1721 GCF_003997575.1 Mesorhizobium sp. M1A.F.Ca.IN.022.07.1.1 | reverse complement strand
GCATGGCCCCATGTGAGGCGTCACGTCATGCGTCGATCGTCCTTTCGTTTCTCGTTTCGTTTCCCGGCACGAATGATCCGGAGACCGGTGGCATCGCCAGGCGGCGGGCCTTCGGGAGCGGATCGCGGGGCGGCAAGGCGGGCGCCGGCGCCCGAAGGCTCCTTTGCCGGCATTGCCGCGCCTTGATCGTCACCGCGAGCCTGGCCGCGACCCGATGGCATCGGACCGTTCGATACGGCCTCGGCCGAAGGCTTAGCCGTACGTCAGGTCTTCTGCATTCCGGTCCCCGGACCGTTTTGGATAACACCACCCGGAGGTGTCGGCTTAACAGGCCGTTGGAGAAGGAATCGAACCTTCGACAATCAGATTATGAGTCTGACGCTCTAACCAAACTGAGCTATCCGTGGTGCTGATGAAGGGACTCGAACCCCTGACCTCCGGACCCAAATCCGGCGCTCTTCCTCTGAGCTACATCGGCGATCCCAACACTCCGAAACGGCGCCGTACACAGCGCGGCAAAGCTGGCTGCGCGGGCGGAGACGAAAGCTCCAACCGTTGTGCTCGCTTCGGTTTTCGTGACCGGGAGCGCGCCTATAGACCCTGCGACGGCTTGTCGCAAGCGGCATTATCGCGGGGGCTTGCGGCTTCTTGCGGCTGTGGCATTTCGGACACAGTGCTGAGCTGGGCAGACCTATGCCGTCAGAAGGTGACGCGGCCGAGCACTTTGAGGCCGTCTCCATTAGGCGCCACGACCACGGCCTCGCCCTCGCGCGGCGAGACGCCGGTGAGCGCCTGGATGTTTTCCAGATGCGTGACCAGCACCAGATTGTCAGAGCCGGAATAGCCCCGGATCTCCTTCATCACCGCCTCCATCTGAGCGGCCTTCTCAGCCGAATCGGTCTTGAGCAAGTCGAGCGGCGCAAATGGTTTCGGTTCGGCCTCGAAAGCGATGCGGGCGGTATCAAGGCAGCGGCAGTAGCGGCTGGAGAGCACACGCTCGATGGGCGCCGCGCGCGCCGCAAACAGCGCCCCGATGCGGCTTGACTGCTGCTTGCCGCGCTCGGACAGGTTGAGCTGGGTGGCGCAATTGCCGATGTCGAAATTCGCCGGATCGGTGGTCCCGGTGACGAAGGCATGCCTAAGCAGGACGATATGGCCGCCATCGCGCAGCAGCGCCCAGCCGGCGTCGGTTGCGTGGGCGAGGGTGGGAACGGCAAGCAGGAAAAGCGCCAGGGCAAGTCGCAGCATGTGAAGTCCTTATGGCGGCCGGAGAGGCCGGGGCCATCTTCGGCATATAGGGACCGCAAAGCCGGCTGAAAAACAAGCAGAGGACCAACGGTCGGCCGGAGAACGGCCGATTGCACGGCGCTCGAGGCTTGCCTATCACGGTAAAGATGTCTCCGCCCGAACAATGACGCCGCTCACCGAAACCGTCCTGTTCGTCTTCAGTCTCGTTGCGCTCGGCTATCTCGCCGGCCTTACCGGCTATCTGAAGCCGGCAAGTGGTGAGGGCATATCCGAATTCGCCGTCAACGTGGCTATGCCGCTGCTCTTGTTCCAGACGATGGTGAACTCCGATTTCCATGGCGTGGCGCCATGGTCGCTGTGGAGCGCCTATTTTGCGGCGGTTGCCGTCACCTGGTCCGCCGGGCACTTGGTCATGACGCGGCTCTTCGGCCGCGATGCCCGCGCCGGCGTCGTCGGCGGCGTGTCCTCGGCCT
>NZ_RZST01000590.1:0-1751 GCF_003997575.1 Mesorhizobium sp. M1A.F.Ca.IN.022.07.1.1 | reverse complement strand
AATGCTGGCGGGCCGGTTGCAGGCCCGTCAGCATTATCGCGAACGGAACCTCCCGCCGACAAGACTCGTTTCGCCTTTTTCGCCCCGCCACAAGTTCAACCAGGAGCGAGCGATGGCGAACGCCGCGTGCCCCGGAACAGGATTTCCATCCCTTGTCGTGGCCATTCTTCTCGTGGCCGCCGCCCCAGCGTTTCCCGCGCAGCCTGCGGACGGCAAGCCGCCACTGGACAGCACCAAGCCGGGCGCGACGATCGTCGATTCCGACGTCCGGCAGGAGGAGGCGCTGTCGAAGACGGAGGCCGGGAAGGTCATCACCGCCATCGACCGCACGCGCGACAATATCGGCACCGTGCGCAAGACGACCAAGCTGGATACCGTCGATATCGTTTTCCTGACGGATGCCGCGCGCAGCGAAGGCGGGCCGCCGCCTGCGATCGAGAATAAGGTGAAGCAGCATCAGGAAGACGTCGCGGAGCTGCGGCAGGAGATCGAAGCGAACGCCCTGCTCTTCAATGCCATCGATTCGCGGCGCGTGCAGGCTGAGGACGTGCTTGCCGTCGAGTTCGACAATCCCGGGAAGGTCGTCATTTACGCGGCCGCCAAGCCGCCGAAGTGATTTGAGCGCGCCGCCACGCCTCACAGCTTGCCCATCACCTTCTGTTGAAATCCATAGACCTCGCGCCTGCCGCCGAGCGGCACCAGCGTGACGTCACGTTCCTGGCCCGGCTCGAAGCGCATGGCCGTGCCGGCGGCGATGTCGAGCCGCATGCCGCGGGCGCGTTCGCGGGCGAATTTCAGTCCCTCGTTGGTCTCGAAGAAATGATAGTGGCTGCCGACCTGGATCGGACGGTCGCCGCTGTTGGCGACCTTGAGCGTCACCGTCGGCAGGCCCTTGTTCAACTCGATGTCGCCCTTTGCCGTAATGATTTCGCCGGGGATCATCGCGGCCTCACATCACGCCGAAGGCAAGGCCAGCGCCGACCGTCGCGCAGGCGGCGCCGGCAAGACGCGCCAGGGCGCGGAAGCGGAGCCCAAGTCCGAGCGCGGCCGCGATGCCGATGCCATCAAGAAGCGCCGTCGCCACGGCGAAACCCGCCATATATTCGAGGCCGCCGGCATTCTCCGGCACTTCAGTGCCATGCGCATGGCCGTGGAATAGGGCGAACAGGCCGATGATGGCCACACCCGCCGAGACCGGCAGGTCGACCGCCAGCGCCACCAGCAACCCGAGGGCCACGACCGAAGCGAGGATACCAGGCTCGACGAAAGGCACCGGCACCTGCAGCATGCCGAGTGCTGCGCCCGCCACCATCACGCCTACGAAGGCGAGCGGCCATGCCCACACCGCCTTGCTGCCTTTCATCGCCGCCCACAGGCCGACCGCGATCATGACGGTCATATGGTCGAGGCCCGACAGCGGGTGCATGAAGCCCGCCGTGAGGGACGAGGTCGTGCCGACGCCGACATGGGCGTAAGCCGGCATCGCCGCCGCCAGGAAAAGAATCGTGGCAAGTGCGGTGCGTTTCGTCGAAGCGGAAATCATGGGCGGGTCCTCTTCAAATTGCCGACTCATGCGGCCTTGCGGGGGCCGCAGCCCCCGGCCTTGAGCACGCGGTTGGTCGAGGCCGGGTATTTTTTCAACTTTGCCGCCGGCCGAATCGGCCGCGGCGCGAAATTGCCGCCGCAGTTCGGGCAGACACCGCCGAGAACATTTTGCGCACAATCGGCGCAGAAGGTGCATTCGAAGGTGC
>NZ_RZST01000058.1:0-21625 GCF_003997575.1 Mesorhizobium sp. M1A.F.Ca.IN.022.07.1.1 | reverse complement strand
CCCCCGCCCAGTACCTGACGACGTGTGAAGCTCATTTGGCGACACGTGCTTCGTCGGCGGTAGAGACGTGCCACAACACGACGTGGACGTGCGGTTCCGGAACGCCGGGATGCCCGGCATTGTAGTAGATGTCGACATGGTCGACATTGCCGCCTGGCGCCTTGAGGTCGTCCAAACGCTTGTCCGGATTGAGATCCTTGATCGGCAGCATATAGATGGTGCTGACAAGCTTGCCGTCATGGTCATAGGCAAGGAACGGGCCGGCAGGCAATGTCGTCGGATCGACGAAAAGTTGGCCCATGCCCGGCAGGAAGTCGGGCAGCTTCACGAGCTTGCTGACCTGTTCGTAAGGAGCCGCTGGTGGGGCTTTGGTGACCTCATCCGCCGCCATGGCGCAAAGCGAACTGCCCGCTGTGAAGGCAACTGCGAGGATGAGTTTTTTCATCACGGTATCTCCTTGTTGAACTAAAAATGCGACCACCGTTGATCTATAGGAAGGTGGACAACCGATATTCATTGGTGAGACGGGCATATCGCGTCCAAACCAGCAAGCAGGAGACTGTTCCGGTCGTCAAACGAAATTAACTGTTGTCTCAGTGCACTATTTTTGCTCGTCAGATCGCGTACGGTTTGCTTGATTTCGAAAAATCTTTCACTACCTTCAAACTGCTATGCATATTTTTAACCTCGATTTCCGGCGAATGCCGAAACGCCTCAAAACGGGCCATTAACCCGGACGCGAGAATGTCCTGGCTTCGCGTCCGGGACGGCCAGGATCTCAACTTCATTCGAAAGTGATTTCGGCTTCTGCCTAAGCAGCGCGGCTGAACACTCATTTGTCGCTTGCGTTTGGATCGACGCGGAGGTTTGACCCTGATGATCTCCCCCATCTTGTCGGAAGAAGACATCTCGCTTGATCTTGTGACAAAAGGAAAGCAATCAGCCTTGTCGAAAATCGCGATCAGGATCGCTCGAAGGAGTGGACTTGACGAGAAGGTGGTTCTCCGCGGTCTTTTCGACCGCGAGCGCCTCGCCTCGACTGGCATCGGTCGTGGCGTGGCGATCCCGCACGCTCTGCTGGAGAACATCTGCTCGCCTGTCGCGTCTTTGACACGCTTGGCCCCGCCTGTGGATTTCGACGGTCCCGACGACGACCCAGTCGATCTCATTTACACTATCCTTTGGCCGCGCTCAGCCTCTTCCGCCTTCCTCCCTGCCCTTTCGCGAATATGCCGGCTGCTTCGGGCATCTCAGGTTCGGGAGCGGCTCCGCCTTGCACAATCCGCAGATGAGGCGTTGACGGTTCTCGAAACTCAGCTGCTCCCGAGTTCCACCAATTTGCATATTTCCCGGATCAGATGCTCGGACAGCGGACCGACAGCTTTCGCGTACCAACGAAGCCTACCGGCGCGGTCACGATCACCGCCACGCCGGCAAGCATTGCCGAGACTGTAAACATCACCACGGTCGCATTTGCTATGGCGATACTGGGACAAACATTCCTGTTTTTATGTCCTTGAGGACAACATTGGTGTGCATTCGCTTGATCTGTGGATTTTGGGACATGATCTGCGCGGTGATCTCGTCGTACTGCTCCACATCCTGTGCCGTGATGATTGCAACGAGATCCACTGATCCAGTCACATAGTAGACCTGTTGGATGTGATCCTGTTTCTCGACCCAAGCCCGGAATTTCGATAGAGCATCGTAGTTTTCGCGCTCGATCTCCATTCCGACAATGAACGTCATCGGACTTCCAGCAACCTTGCGGTCCACAAGGGCGATTTCCGCGGAGATGATCCGTTCCTCCCGCATCCGCTTAATGCGACGCTGAACAGCGGACGCTGAAAGGCCAACCATCTCTCCAATGGCTTCCGCCTTCATCTGACAATCCCGCTGCATGATCTCAAGGATGGTTCGGTCGAACTGATCCAGTAACTCCGCCATTTTCTCCTCGCGCCTGAGACTTTCCGCTGACTATAGTTCCCAATCGCGGTCAATCGTCAAAATTTGGCCGATGCTCGCTTCTCCCGCGACAATTGATGAGTTTTGCGCGTTCCGGGCATTTTGCCGGCTCAGCGTGCAGGCTGACCAGTTCTTTGGCCATTCTGCGAGCTTCGACCTGCCTCTCGGCTCGTTCATCATCATCCATCGCTCACGAGAGGAATTGGCATGACACAGTACAATATCGCGCTTATCGGTTTCGGCGGTGTCAACCGCGCCTTGGCCGAGCTGATCGCAGGAAGCAATGATCGTTGGAATGCCGAACTCGGCTTCCGTTTAAACATCGTCGCTGTTACCGATCTCCATCTCGGCTCAGTCATTTCTCCCAACGGCATCGACGCGCGCATGCTGGTGGAAACCAGATTCGCGAGGGGCGGGTTCGCACAACTGTCCGGCGGCAGTGCCGAAGCCGACAACGAAAAGGTCATCAAGCAGGCTCCGGCTGACATTGTCGCCGAGGCGACCTTCACCAATCCGGTCGATGGCGAGCCGGCCGTATCCCATTGCCGTTGGGCACTCGAAAGCGGCAAGCACGTCGTCACAACCAACAAGGGCCCGGTTGCCCTGGCGGCCACGGAGCTGAAGGCACTCGGGGCGCGGCACGGCGTGATGTTTGAACATGAGGGGGCTGTCATGAGCGGCACCCCGGTCATTCGTATGGCCCAAAGGACGCTCGCGGGCGCCGGGCTTCATGGTTTCGAAGGGATTCTGAACGGCACCTCGAACTTTGTTCTTGGCCGCATGGAGGGCGGGCTTTCCTTCGCGGAGGCGGTAAAAGAAGCAAAGGACCTCGGTTATGCGGAAGCCGACCCTACTGCCGATGTTGAAGGTCACGATGTCCGGTTGAAAGTCGTCATCCTCGCAAATGAACTACTCGGTGGAAAGCTGACGCCGCAGGACGTGGACTGCAAGGGTATTTCGGGCCTGACCGTGGCCGATATCGACGCGGCGACGCGAGAAGGCTATCGCTGGAAGCTGATCGGCTCGGCCTCGGTTCGCCAGGACGGTGGTATCGCAGCCCGTGTGGGACCGCAGCGCCTTGCGCTCGATCATGCGCTCGCCGCCGTTGGCGGGGCGATCAACGCCATCTCGCTCAAGACAGACCTTCTCGGCGCGGTGACGGTGACCGGACCCGGCGCAGGCAGGGTCGAGACGGCCTATGCGCTCCTCTCGGACATCATCACCATCCATCAGTGCCGCCCTTCCGCCGACAAGAAGGAGGCCGCGTGATGACCGCTGCAAAATTGCGTGTCGCCGATGTGTTCGAGCAGATAGCCGTCAGAAATCCCTATGATGGAACGGTGATCGGCAGCGTCGAAAGCACTGCTGCCAACCAGATTGCGGCGCTCATAAATCGCGCCAAAACCGGAGCTGTCTTGTCGCGAGCGCTGCCGAGACACCAGCGAGCGACTATATTGGAAAAGGCCGCCCGCGCCGTCGAGCGCCAGAACGAGGATTTTGCCCGCTTGATTGTACGGGAAGCCGGCAAAACCATCGTCCAGGCCCGCAAGGAAGCCTCTCGGTGCGTCAACACGCTGAAGCTCTCCGCGGAAGAAGCAAAACGCAACGCCGGTGAGGTCATTCCGTTCGACGCTTACGCCGGTTCCGAGGCGCGTCAAGGCTGGTTCACGCGGGAGCCGCTAGGGATCATCGCAGCGATTACTCCTTACAACGACCCGCTCAATCTCGTCGCCCATAAGCTCGGGCCGGCAATCGCTGGCGGCAACGCCGTCTTGCTGAAGCCGTCCGAACTGACCCCGCTTTCGGCGATCCGCCTTGTCGAAACGCTGGTCGAAGCCGGGTTGCCTCAGGAGATCGTCACGGTCGCTGTCGGCGGCGCCGACCTCGGCAGCGCGATCGTCTCGGCGCGCGATGTCCGAATGGTGTCGTTCACCGGAGGTTTTGCGACCGGAGAAGCAATTGCCAGGACAGCAGGGCTGAAGAAGCTCGCGATGGATCTCGGCGGCAATGCACCTGTCGTAGTCCTGGCGGATTGTGACTTCGCCAAGGCGGTCAATGCGTGCGTGTCGGGCGCGTACTGGGCTGCCGGCCAGAATTGCATCGGCACCCAGCGGATTATCATCCAGGCGCCGGTCTATGAGCGGTTCCGTGAAGCGTTCGTGGCTGGTACGCGCAACCTGCTTGCCGGCAATCCAGAGCGCGAGGATACCGACGTCGGCCCGATGATTTCGGAACAGGCGGCCAAACGCGCGGAGACGATGGTCGACGTCGCCATTACGGAGGGAGCAAAGCTCCTGTGCGGGCACTGTCGAGCAGGAACAGTCTATCAGCCAACCGTATTGGAAGGTGTGCCGAAGACATGTCGATTGTGGGTGGAGGAAGTCTTCGCGCCCGTCGTCCTCCTGCAATGCTTCGATACACTCGCCGATGCAATCGTGATGGCGAACGATCCCGAATACAGCCTGCACGCAGGCATCTTCACCAACAACATCGGCGACGCATTGGATGCCGCTGGGCAGATCGAGGCAGGAGGAGTGATGATCAACGACTCTTCCGACTATCGATTTGATGCCATGCCGTTCGGCGGTTTCAAGTATGGCGCCATGGGGCGTGAAGGCGTTCGCTTTGCCTACGAAGAGATGACACAGCCAAAAGTCATCTGCATCAATCGAGCCTAGGCTGGCTTTTCCGCATAAGAGCTAGGTTGAGCGCTCATCTTCCGCGTATCTGATAACAAATACGCGGGAAGGCCGCATACCGGGCCGGCTACTATCCGGCAAAACCCAATCAGAATTCCGCAGGGAACTACAGGCATGACGAAAAAGGCCCCTCCTGCCTTGCTCGTGGACAATGTCCACAAGAGCTATGCCAACCATGAAGTCCTCAGAGGGATATCGCTGTCGGCTGAGAAGGGCGATGTCATTTCGCTCATCGGGTCTTCGGGGTCAGGCAAAAGCACCTTTCTGCGGTGCATCAACTTTCTCGAGATTCCGGATCGCGGCCGCTTTGTCATCAATGGCGAAGAGGTTCTCATGAAGTCCGGCCAAGGCGGACCGGGGTATCCGGCCAACTGGCGGCAGATCGAGCGTATGCGGACCGGCCTGGCCATGGTGTTCCAGAGTTTCAATCTCTGGCCCCACCTGACGGTGCTCCAGAATGCCATCGAGGCCCCGGTTCATGTGCTGGGGGTGAGCCGCAGCGAGGCGATTGATCGGGCCGACAGTTTGCTTGCGAAGGTCGGACTTTATGAGAAACGGCACGCCTATCCGGCCTTCCTGTCGGGCGGCCAACAGCAGCGTGCGTCCATCGCGCGTGCCCTTTGTGTCGACCCGGCCGTGATGCTGTTCGACGAGCCCACTTCCGCACTGGATCCTGAACTTGTCGGCGAGGTCCTGAAGGTTATCCGGGATCTCGCGGACGAGGGCCGAACGATGCTCATAGTGACGCATGAGATGAAATTCGCTCGCGACGTCTCCAGTCACGTGATGTTCCTGCATCAGGGGCGTGTCGAAGAAGAAGGGTCGCCGGATCAAGTCTTCGGTGCGCCGATAACTGCCCGTTGCCGAGAATTTACCGGCGCGTTGAGCGGCTGACCCTCCCTGTTTCCAACCTGACGAAAACTCAAGAAAGGGGAATTGAATGAAATTGCTGTCCATCCTGCTGACAGGGACCGCGCTCGCGCTTTCAATCGCCACGGCGAGTGCCGAAGTTCGCTTTGGCATCATGAACGAAGCCTATCCGCCCTTCTTCACCAAAGACCCCTCCGGCAAGTGGGTCGGCTGGGAAATCGAGCTGATGGATGCTGTCTGCGCCGAGATGAAGGAAACCTGCTCTGTCGTCGACATGTCCTGGGACGGGCTCATTCCAGGGCTTCAGGCGAAAAAATTCGATGTCATCTGGTCGTCGATGTCGATCACCGACGAGCGCAAGCAGACGATCGACTTCACCGACAAATACTACAACACGCCGAGCAAACTGATTGGCGCCAAGGATGGCACGACCGGAGCTTCGCCGGATGATGTTTCGGGGAAGACGATCGGTATCCAGGTGTCGACCATCCAGTCCGAATACTACAAGAAATATTTCGCCGACAAGGCATCGGAAAAAACCTACACGACGCTCGATGAGGCGTTCCAGGATCTTGCCGCCGGCCGGATCGACTACGTCTTCGGCGATTCCATACCGCTATCGGAATTCCTCAAATCCGACTTCGGCAAGGAATGCTGCAAGGACATGGGAAATGTGAAAGACGATCCGGCCATCCTTGGATCGGGCATCGGCGGTGGACTGAGAAAAGGCGATCAGGCACTGCGCGAGAAGCTCAATGCAGCAATTACGGCTGTCAGAGCAAACGGAAAGTATGCGGAAATCTCGAAGAAGTACTTCGATTTCGACCCGTACGGTGAATGAGTGTGGCTACGGCAGACGACGTAAGCGCATCTGCCGTAGCCCGCTTGTCCGCCGGTTCTGTCTCGGGTCATTGGCCGGTGCACCGCCGGCGTTGTTCGCCGGCTGCGAAGCATCGCGCTTCGCGGCTCTCGTTCCCGCCCAAAAATCAAGGTTGAACTCAGATGTCGACCTCCCAGTCGATCCTGGAAATGCTTTCCCCCTATCCGCCTGGATGGGGCGGCGTGCTTCTCAAAGGCGCGCTTTCCACCATTTCGATATCGTTGGGTGCTTACCTTCTCGGGATGCTGATTGGTCTTGGCGGGGCTCTTGGCAAACTCAAGGGCAACCCGCCGGTCCTGCTTCTTCTCGACGTCTATACGACTGCGGTTCGGGCCATTCCCGAACTGATCCTGATTATCGGTCTGTACTATGCCGGCACTGACGGTCTGAACCGAATTCTCTCGAGCTTCGGGCTTCCCAATGTCGAGATCAACGGGTTTGTCGCGGCAATCGCAGTGCTCGGAATCGTCCAGGGCGCCTACATGACCGAAGTGTTTCGTGGCGCAATCCTGGCGATTCCTGTTGGACAGATCGAGGCCGCCAGTTCCTTCGGCATGCGCCCATGGTTGAGGTTTCGCCGTATCGCTCTGCCGGCATTGATCCCGAATGCCCTGCCTGGGCTTGCCAACCTCTGGATGTCGGTGACGAAGGACAGTGCGTTGATCGCGGTCGTCGGCTATCAGGAGTTGGCGCTCGCCACGCGGATCGCGGCCGGCAACACGAAGCACTATTTTCTGTTCTTCCTGGTCGCCGCTGCCGTCTATCTCGTCATCACGCTTGTCTCCAACGTCGTCTTCGGCCTCCTCGAGAGCCGCTATCGACGCGGGCAGCCGAAAACCGCTTAGGACGCTCGCGATGAATTTCTCATGGGTATCGTCCTATTGGCCGCTCATTGCCGCAGGCGCGGTTCAGACGGTCCTCCTTCTCGTCATTTCCGTCGGGGTCGGCTTCATTCTGGCGATCGGTCTTGCGCTCGCGCAGGTCAGCGGTCCGCGATGGCTGAAATGGCTTGCCCGTTGCTACTGCACCTGCCTTCGCGGCACGCCACTTTTGATCCAATTGTGGTTGCTCTATTACGGCATCGGTTCGCTGCTGCCGATGATACCAGGGCTGCGCGCGAGCTTCCTCTGGCCGATAGTGCGGGAGGGCTTCTTCTTCGCAGCGCTCAGTTTCACGCTCAACTACGCCGCCTATGAGGCCGAAGTCCTGCGGGGTGCGCTTCTCGCCGTCCCGAAAGGCGAGCTCGAGGCAGGTCGCTCGTTCGGTATGACTTCCTGGACGCTGTTGAGACGGATCTGGCTGCCTCGCGCCATACGTATCGCACTGCCGACGATAGCTGGCGAGGTGGTTCTGCAAGTGAAAGCGACACCCCTCGCCTTCACCGTGACAGTGATGGATCTCTACGCCGTCGCGTACAAGGTGAGGCAGGACACCCTGCTCGTTTATGAACCGCTGATGATCGTCACGGTGTTCTACATCTTGCTGACGCTTCTGATCACCCGCACCTTCAGGCTCGTCGAGGCGCAAATCCCGGTTCGCAGCTGAATTATCAGCTCGGCCCCAAGACGATGAAATTCCAGGAATTCTGCAGGAAGGTCTTCCATGTCCTCGAACATCTCTACTCCCTTCGCAACTGACAGTTGGGGCTCGAATGCACGCATGACGCAGTTGCCGCCCGTAAGCGGCGGTGTCGTCCTACGTCGGGAAACCCTGGCGCTCGACGGCGGACTGATCATCGATCCGATCACGAAGGCTATCGCGCCCAACATCTCAATGTCGGTCAACAACATGTTGGTTCCTGGTGACGGCGCCTTTTCCGCGGACGGGGTATCAGACCTGACTGCTCTGCCGTTTCTGTATGCCCGCTGGACCAATCCGACCGTGCGGCAACTCGAGCAGCGCATGGCCGCACTCGAAGGTGCGGAGGATGCGCTCGCAACAGCAACCGGCGTGGCCGCGATCGCAGCCACCTTCCTGACCTTTCTCAAAGGGGGGGACCATCTGATCATCAGCGACGTCTGCTATGCCGGCGCCTACGAACTGGCACACCGGATATTGCCCGAGTACGGGATCGAGGTGAGCGCCGTGAACATGTCGGTCATTGGCGACGTTGTCGCAGCCTTCCGACCCAACACGCGGCTCGTCCACTGCGAAAGCCCCTGCAATCCAATCCTGCGCCTGACCGATCTGGCCGAAGTCGCGAAGCTGGCACACGAACGCGGCGCGCTGGTTTCCGTCGATTCCACGCTTGCCACGCCGGTCGCGACCCGCCCGGCCGTACTCGGCATCGATCTCGTCATTCACTCCCTGACCAAGTTCATCAACGGGCACGGCGACGCCTTGGGTGGCGCCGTGTGCGGGCGCAAGGATCTGGTGGAAAAAATCCGCTCTCGTACTGGAGTTTATCTCGGCGCTTCTTTGTCTGCCCAGAATGCCTGGCTCATCATGCGCGGGATCGACACGCTCTTTCCCAGGCTCCGGACCATGTCCGCTTCTGCGATGCAGATCGCCCGTTTTCTCGCCAAGCATCCAAAAATCAGGTCTGTCACCTACCCCGGCCTGGAAAGCCATCCGCAGCATGCCTTGGCAACACGTCAGATGGATGTATTCGGGGGAGTTCTGACCTTCCAGACCGACGACCCGCAGGCGATGGCAGCCCAACTCGCTGACAGGCTCCGCGTAGCGCACTACGCCTTTTCGCTTGGTCACCAGCGCAGCATCGTTGTCCTTCTCGATACGAACGAAATGATGAAATCGACTTACGGTCTGCGGGGCGCTCAGCTCGACGACTACCGCGCCTTCGCGGGAGACGGCGTCTTTCGCCTTTCCATTGGCCTGGAGTCGGTGGACGACCTGATCGAGGATCTTGACCAGGCGCTGCGTGCCTAAGGCTCTTGCGCGAGGGGATATGATGACCGTTGAGAGGACCGAAACCGATATGCTCGGCGAGCGGGATCTGCCCGCCGACGCGCTGTTCGGCATCCACACGCTGAGGGCAGCGGAGAATTTCGACGTATCCGGAATCCGCCTGCGGGACTTCCCGGAATTCGTTCAATCGCTTGCCATGGTCAAAAAGGCGGCTGCACGAACCAACAAGGAGCTGCAACTACTGGCTCCCGATGTTGCCGATGCAATCGATCGAGCCTGCGATCGACTGATCACCTGCGAGGACCTCACCGACCATTTCCCGATCGACATGATGCAGGGAGGCGCCGGGACCTCGACCAACATGAACGTCAATGAGGTGGTCGCGAACCTGGCGCTTCTGGAGATAGGCAAGGTGCCGGGCGACTACGCCGCGGTTCACCCCAATGACCATGTCAACCTGTCCCAGTCGACTAACGATGTCTATCCGACGGCCATCCGGGTAACGGTGATGCGCGGCTGCGCCGCCGTGCTCGAAGCGCAGCAAAGACTGCGAGATACCTTTGGCAGAAAGGGTGAGGAATTCGCTAATATCGCCAAGGTCGGACGCACCCAGTTGCAGGACGCGGTCCCAATGTTCCTTGGTCAGGAGTTCGACGCTTTTGCCGAGACCATTGACGAAGACATAATCCAGCTTCGAAAAGCCATGGAACTGATGCGGGAAATGAACCTCGGAGGCACCGCCATCGGCACCGGCTTAAATGCGCCCGAGGGATTCTCAGTCAGCGCCTGCCGTCATCTTTCGGAAATTTCTCGGCTTGAAATGGTTCCGGCACGCAACTTCGTGGAAGCAACGTCCGACACCGGAGCCTTTGTGTCGTTTTCGGGCACGCTGAAGCGGATCGCTGTCAAGCTTTCCAAGATATGTAACGATTTGAGGCTGCTCTCCAGTGGCCCTCGGGCTGGCCTTGGTGAAATCAGATTGCCTCCGCGACAGGCCGGCTCGTCGATCATGCCGGGGAAGGTCAACCCAGTCATTCCCGAGATGATGAACCAGATTGGCTTTCAAATCATTGGCAACGATCTGACGGTGACACTGGCGGCGAGCGCTGGACAATTGCAGTTAAACGCGATGGAGCCCGTGATCGTTCTCAACATCCTGCAATCGATGCGACTTCTGGCGCGCGGCATGGATATCCTGCGCGAACGTTGCGTCGACGGCATCGAGGCGGATGCCGATCGCTGCCGCTTTCTCTATGATCAGTCGCTCATTCTGGCCGCATCGCTCAATCCAGTTGTCGGATATAGCAAGGCTGCGATCTTGGCCAAGGCGGCGCTCGCTTCCGGCACGAGCCTTCGCCAGGCTGCTGAGGCCGATGGCTCGTTCAGCCGTGCACAACTGGATCAGATTTTCGGCGTCGCGCAGTCCTCCTCTGTTGTGCTGAAACGCATTTAACTCCCGAATCGACCATGGCCGTATTTACCCAGCTTTCCGACGATGACCGCGAAGCGATTTCGGTCGCCTACGGCATAGCCCCGCTGACCTCGGTGATTGGCATCGCCGACGGAGATACCGAGACGACCTATCTCTTCCGGTCACAGCGGGGCGAGTACATCGTCACTCTGTTTGAAAACGGCGCTGAGCCGTTCGATCTTGAACGCGCGTTTCGGACCATGGAGTTGTTGTCGGCCGCGTGTGTTCCCTGCCCTAAAACGTTCCGCACCGAAACGGGCGGGGCGACGATCCGTCTGTCCGGGAAGCTCGTGGCGGTGGTCGGCTTTGTCCAGGGCACGCAATCGGCTTGCGCAAGCCCGGCCCAGTGTTTCGATCTCGGGCGGCGCCTCGCGCAGATCCATCGAACGCTGATGCCTGCCTCTCCCGAAAAGAGGGAGGGACTGCCAAGGGGACCAATCCATGGGGCGCTGTTTCCGGACAATGTGTTTTTTCTCGGCGATTGCGTCAGTGGCATCATCAATTTCAGGCTTCGCCATGACGATGTCCTGATCGCAGAACTGGCAGACGTGTTGGTTCGATGGACGATGCTGAGCAACGGGGCGCTGGATGGGGAGCGCGCGGAGGCAATTCTCAAGGGATATTGCCGCGTCCGCCAGTTGCAAGACAACGAGCGCCAAGCACTGGCGGCCTTTGCTCTCGCTGCGGCTGCGACTTGTATAGCTGTTTCGGAAGGTAGTATTGATCTACGGGTTCGTGCCGAGAACGCGTTCCTATCAGCGCAAAGCCTGTTTGCAGCTAGAGAAACTCCTATTGGTGCCGCATGAAAAGGCTTCTTGACCGGGCAGACGAGCGTATTCTTATGGAACTGACCAGGAACGCGCGTATTTCGCATGCGGACCTGGCCGCGAGGGTCAATCTTTCTCGCAACGCCGTCCGCCAGCGGATTGAACGCCTGGAGCGGGATGGCCTAATTCGGGGATATACGATCGTTGCAGGCGAAGGACGCATCGCGACTTCAACGATTGCGGCACTGATGTTTGTTTATCGCAATGACCGGATGCGGGGGGCCGACGTCATTCAAGCACTGCGACGGATCCCAGAGGTCGTCGCCTGCGACGTGATGAGCGGCGAATTCGACCTGGTCGTCCGTGTAGAGGCGACGGAGGCCGATCGCACACGGCAGATCTGGCAGGAGATTTCCGCATTGCCCGGTGTGCGAGACACCCTCACAGCGTTCGCGCTATCGTCGATGATCCGGCGTTGAACCTTTATGGATTCCCCTCCTTAGGCCGTGCGACCGATGGGAGGGATGTCCGACTTGGGGGCCGAGAGCGGGCTGTCCGCTTTCTGCAAGAAAGTCGAAAAGCCACCTTCTCCCGGAAGGCTAGTGCTTCAAGATCTGGCTGAGGAACAATTTCGTTCGCTCGTGGCGCGGGTGACTGAAAAACTCGTCGGGCGTGCCCTCTTCGACGATCTGCCCAGCGTCCATGAAAATGACGCGGTCGGCCACTGCACGGGCAAAACCCATCTCATGCGTTACACACACCATGGTCATGCCGTCGCGGGCCAATCCAGTCATGGTCTCCAGCACCTCCGAGACCATTTCCGGGTCGAGGGCAGAGGTCGGTTCGTCGAAAAGCATGACGTCCGGTTTCATGCACAGGCTGCGGGAGATCGCGACACGCTGTTGCTGGCCGCCCGACAGCTGGACCGGGAACTTGTTCGCCTGCTCGGGAATATGGACCCGTTCGAGGAACTGAATAGCGGTCTTGCGTGCTTCCATGGCGGAAACACCTTTGACCCACATTGGCCCGGCCATGCAGTTCGTCAACACCGTCATATGCGGAAACAGATTGAAGTGCTGGAACACCATGCCAACATTGGAGCGGACGGCGGCGACGTTCTTCATCTTGCCATGCAGAGCGACGCCGTTGACGACGATATCGCCGCCCTGATGCGCTTCGAGGCGGTTGAAGCAGCGGATCAGTGTCGACTTGCCCGAGCCGGACGGCCCGCAGATGACGATGCGCTCGCCTTTGTGGACAGTCAGGTTGATGTCCTTCAGCGCGTGGAACTGGCCGTACCATTTGGAAACTGCCCTGGCTTCAATGATAACCCGCGCGCTCATCGCACTTTGCTCCTGGCGTAGTGCCGTTCGATCCGCGACTGGATCAGCTCGAGGCAGATCGACAGCACCCAATAAATGATGGCGGCCGAGATCAGCATTCCATGTGCTGGAAGGTCTTCTGGCCGAGCATTCTTGCCAGGAACATCAGCTCCCAAACGCCGATGACGGAGACCAGCGAAGAATCCTTCAGCATCGAGATGAACTGGTTGCCGGTCGGCGGAATGATGACCGGCAATGCCTGCGGCAGGATGATGCGGCGCATGGTCAAGGCGAAGCCGAACCCATGGAGCGCGAGGCCTCCCATTGGCCCCGATCGATGCTCTGAATGCCGGAGCGGAAGATCTCGGTCATGTAGGCGCCGTAGCAGAGCGACAGCGCCAGTATGCCGGCGGGCACGGCATTGATGACGAAGCCGAGCTGCGGCAGCATCTCAGGTTCGAGAGCGGCTCCGCCTTGCACAATCCGCAGATGAGGCGTTGACGGTTCTCGAAACTCAGCTGCTCCCGAGTTCCACCAATTTGCATATTTCCCCGGAGGGGTTGGAGTTGTCTCGTATGGGGATGCAGCGCTGCCTTGCGGGGCGCGGTGCGATGGCCTCATTTCCGAGCACCCCTGACCGCTACACACCGCGATGATGCCCGAAACTTCCTCGTAGCCCCCCGTTCCCCGGCTGCATTGGCGACGGGCGAGCCAGCGGGCCACTAGGAACGCTGGAACTACGTGAGATGGCTGCGTGTGGACAATTTGGTGCAGTCTAGGCTTCGACTGGACGGGTGTCACACTACCGCATGGGAAGAGCGCTCTTTCTGGAAAGGAGACGAGAATGGTTAAGCCGAAGAAAAACGGCAAGGCAGTTTCAAGGCTGTTCGAGTCTAACATCAACCGTGACAGCAGCTTGCTGCCGATGCTGATCGGCGGGCTTGTCCTGAATCATCATCGGGGCAACCGTCGTTATGATGTTCGTTTAGTTTCGTAGGGATACCGACGCGAATAGCGGCCCTGACGCACACGCCATTAGGCCTGCTGATCAATTTGACAGGAGTCTGGTCTCGTTACGTGGATGTGTGGTGACGCGAAGCTCAACGGCGGGCGCGGTCGATGTTGCTGGGCGCGCATCCGTACGCCGCCGCGTATCTGCGCCTGCCCATCGCCCGCAGCCGGCATCGAGACTTATTACATTTTTGACCTTCGGCTCGAAAGCAGGAGGGGGAACGACTGGGCAACACTGTGGGACTTTCCGTGGGACTTTGCGTGCCGGACTCTGCCAATGTACGCTGTTCGTTCCGCTCTTCCATTTTGGGGCTTGCTCAAAATGGTTCGGAACCCTATGGGGATGCCGTTCGGAGTGTAGCGCAGCCTGGTAGCGCACCTGATTTGGGATCAGGGGGTCGCGTGTTCGAATCACGCCACTCCGACCAGTTTCCTGAACATCTTAGAGCCCGCGCTTCGGGAACCCTGTCGGCCTTCAGAAGTTCTGTTGCCATGGCCGACACTCCAAGGACCCCCACCATCGCCCGCATCTGGCGCGGCCGGACCTTGCCGGAAAAAGCCGACGATTATGAAGCTTACAATTACGAGACCGGCATCAAGCCGCTCATCGAAAAGGCAGTCGGCGTCCAGACATTTCGCGAGGACACGGCGACCCATTCCGAGTTCGTGACGATCTCCTATTGGGAGAGCATCGAGGCAATGGCGCGCTTCACCGGCGGCGGGCCGACCCAGGTCCACCACCTCGACCGCGACGCGGAATTCCTGATCGAGCTGCCGAAGAGCGTGCAAGTGCTGCGCTTGCTCACCAGCCATGGCAAGACGGGCTGAAGGTGTCCAGCATCGAGCAACAGGCCTTGATCTCTGAAGGGAGCCGTCGGCGTGGAACCGAGTAAACCCGCCGGGCGAGTCCCCAACAACCTCGAGCCCGGCGAGCCTACAACCCGATCTGCAATGTGACCGGGACCGGGATCAACCGGCCTCTTCCACACTGCAAGATGGATGCCAGGGAAATGGCTCGAAATGGGACAGCCACGATCGTCCCGCAACTCCGGACGGAAAACCGCTACGCACTTTTCCCGGAGTTGCTCTAGACTCCGGGCAAACGGGGCAAGGGGGACTCTGGATGCCTATTCTCGAGGCGCTGCTGTCGCTGATCGGCCCGGCCTATTTGGCCTATTATGGCTTCGCGGTTCCGGTCGCGGTCGCCTGGGCAATCCTGTGCGCTACTCTGTGGGTCTGGAACAACCGGCCGAGCAAGAGGCAGAATGGCAGCGTCGCCCCGTCGCGGATCGCCAGCCTAGTGCTCTTCGTCTTTGTCGCCGCATGCTGCGTGGCGACGCATACGGGGTCTATCTGCTGGCTCGGCATCTGGCCGGATTATGGGCGTAGAGAGCGCACAATCCCGGAACAGCCTTCCTCGACATCCTAAATATCGAACTCGCCCTGGCCCTCGTCCATGGCGCTGACGGTCTCGGCGGCGAGCGCTCGGGTGATCGGCGTCTTGCGCTCGAGAGCGGCGCGGTCGAGGCGCTCCACGACCCGCATGGCAGTCGCCAGCGAGCGTTCGATGCGCCGCACCAGATATTGCACGACATGCGGCTCCACCTCGACCTGGCGGTCGGCGAAGAGCTTGGTGATAACGCCGGCGAGCAGCAGGTCGTCCGGCTCGTGGATCTCGATGGTCGCAGCCGCTTTCAGCCGCGAGATGAGGTCCGGCAGCACGACGCGCCAGGCAGAGGGAAAGCGCCGCGCCGTCAGAAGCAGCGTGGAGCCGGCGCCGCGCACGGTGTTGATCAGGTGGAACAGGCCTTGCTCGTCGATCGGGAGCTTGTCGATGTCGTCGATCAGCGCGGGGCTCGCGCCAAGCCCGCCAATGTGCTCGCCGATGCTGTCGGGAGCGATGGCGACAGCGTGCGCATGCCCTTGCCAGATCTGGGCGAGATGCGTCTTGCCGGACCCGGGAGGGCCGGCGAGCACCACCACCGGCGCGGGCCAGTCCGGCCAGCGGTCGACCAGTGCTGCGGCCTGCGCATTGGCCCCGGAGACGACGAGCTCGTCGCGCGAGTAGCCGGTACCGTGGCCGAGATCGAGCGGCAGCTGGCGCGGTGGATCGGTTCGTTCGCCAGTCATTTCAGCCACGCGGCTGTGAGCGGCGGCCGCCGCCGCGATCCGCCGGCAAAGGAGGTGCTGGCTCTGTGGCATGGCCGTTGTAAAGCGGCGATTCGAGGTAGCGGGCAATCGCAAAGCGCACCAGCACGGCAATGGCCGCCGAAGCCGGCACCGCAATCAGCAGGCCGACGAAGCCGAACAGCGCACCGAAGGCAAAGAGCGCGAACATCAGCCAAACCGGGTGCAGGCCGACGCTTTTGCCGACCAGCCTCGGCTGCAGGATATTGCCCTCGATGAACTGGCCGACGAAGAACACGCAGACCACCGCCACGATCATCGTCCAATCCGGCCAGAACTGGACGAAGGCGACGCCGACAGCAAGCACCAGCCCGGTCAGCGAGCCCACATAGGGGATGAAGGAGATCAGCCCGGCGAAGAAGCCGATGAGGATGGCGAAGTTCAGCCCCGTCAGCGTCAGGCCGGTAGCGTACATGGCGCCCAGCACAAGGCAGAGCGTGCCCTGCCCGCGCACGAAGCCGGCGGTGGCGGTGTTGATGTCGCGGGCAAGCGCCCTGACCGTCTCGACATAATCTCGCGGCACCCAGCTGTCGACCACGGCCACCATCCGGTCCCAGTCGAGCAGCATGTAGAAGGCAACGACCGGGGTGACGACGAAGAGGCTGACCACCGAAACCAGCGCCACGCCCGAGCTCCAGATCGAGGTGAAGACGGTGGTGAGCAGCCCGAAGCCGGTGGTGAGCAGCGAGTTCAGTCCTTCGCGCAGGCTGGCCGCGTTGACACCAAAACGCTGCTCCAGCCACTTCGGGTCGAAGCTGGTGATGAGCGACTGCAGGCGGGTGAGGTATTCCGGCAGCTTGCGCGCGAAATCGGCCATCTGCGTGGCCAGCACAGGCACCAGGATAACGAAGGCGAGCACTACGACGACGACGAAGGCAATGAGGATCACCACCGTCGCCATCAGCCGGGAGAGGCCGAGCCGCTGCAGCCGATCGGCCACCGGATCGAGAAAATAAGCGAGCACCATGCCGGCGACGAAGGGCAAGAGGATGCCGGAGAAGACATAGAGGAACAGCGCCAGAAGCACGGCAACGATCAGCCAGAATGCGATCTGCCGGCGCAACGCGGTCGAGGCCGCGGCCGTCCAGGCTTCGCCGTCAGGTGTCCGTGCTGGAATTGCCCGACTTGGTGTTGCTCGTCCGGGAGCCTTCGCCATAGCCACTCATATGCCTTAGCCAGGCCACGAGATAGGCCGCGGCCGAAGCCACGGTCAAGACCCCGGAGAGCAATATGAGCGCCGGCCGGAGCGGATAGAGATGCATGGAAAAGGCAAGCTCGCCCAGCACAAGCGCCGCCAGCGCGATCTGCACGGCGGTGTTCACCTTGGAGACCAAGAGCGGCTTCATCTCGACCGGCTGCGCCATCACGCTGGACAAAAGCACCGCGCAGACGATCAGCGCGTCGCGCGAGACCATGGTCACGACAAGCCAGAGCGGCAGTTCCCCGGCATAACCCATGACGACGAAGACCGAGACCAGGAGGAGCTTGTCGGCGACCGGATCGAGATAAGCGCCGAGCCGCGAGAACAACCGGTAGCGGCGAGCGATGAAACCGTCGACGCCGTCGGAGATGCCGGCGACGAGGAAGCCGGCAAAGGCCCAGTCCCAGCGCGCCTGCAGCATGGCCAGCACCACGGCCGGCACCAGCAGCAGCCGCATGATCGTGATCATGTTGGGTATGGTCACGTGATGTCCCATCATGGGTTTTGTTGGAAGATAGTTGATGGAGATGAGAGGCGCACGCAAGGGAGGAGTTGCGGATCTCCCCGCTCGAGGGGGAAGATGGCCGGCAGGCCACAGGGGGTCGCCTCACGTCGATCGCCGACCTCCATCTCTGGCGCACAAGGCGCTGGAGCTCCACGCGAGGCGACCCCCCTCTGTCGCCTCCGGCGACATCTCCCCCTCAAGGGGGGAGATTGGCTCTCACGCGCCTTGCCCCTCGAAACCATTCATGCGATGAGCCCGCAATGGAAACAGGGATGAGCCGAAGATGAGCAACGGCGACAAGGCCAAGCGCAAGAACGGGCTCACCTATGCCGAGGCAGGCGTCGATATCGATGCCGGCAATCTCATGGTCGAGAAGATCAAGCCGCTCGTGCGCGCGACGCGCCGGCCGGGCGCCGACGGCGAGATCGGCGGCTTCGGCGGCCTGTTCGATTTGAAAGCCGCCGGCTTCACCGATCCGGTGCTGGTCGCGGCCAATGACGGGGTCGGCACCAAGCTCAAGATCGCCATCGATTCCGGCAAGCACGATACGATCGGCATCGACCTCGTCGCCATGTGCGTCAACGATATCGTCGTGCAGGGCGCCGAGCCGCTGTTCTTCCTCGACTATTTCGCCACCGGCAAGCTCGATCCGGACCAGGGCGCGTCCATCGTCGGCGGCATCGCGCAAGGCTGCCGTCAGGCTGGCTGCGCGCTGATCGGCGGCGAGACCGCCGAGATGCCCGGCATGTATCACGACAAGGATTACGACCTTGCCGGTTTTGCCGTGGGCGCGGCCGAGCGCGGCCAGTTGCTGCCCACCGACGACATCGTCGAGGGCGACGTGCTGCTTGGCCTCGCCTCCTCCGGCCTCCACTCCAACGGCTTTTCGCTGGTGCGCCGCATCGTCGACGCCAGCGGGCTTGGCTGGAGCGATCCGGCGCCGTTCAACGATGAGCTCAGCCTCGCCGAAGCGCTGCTCGAGCCGACGCGCATCTATGTGAAGTCGATCCTGAAGGCGATCCGCAACACGCATGGCATCAAGGCGCTGGCTCACATCACCGGCGGCGGTTTTCCGGAAAACATTCCGCGCGTGCTGCCCAAGGATTTCTCCGCCGAGCTCGACCTCGAAGCGATCGACGTACCGCCTGTATTCTCGTGGCTCGCCAGGACCGGCGGCGTGGCGCCGCAAGAAATGATGCGCACCTTCAACTGCGGCATCGGCATGATCCTCGCCGTTGCTTCCGGCCAGGCGGCGCAGGTGGCAGCGGTGCTGCAGGAAGCCGGCGAGACGGTGACGCCGATCGGCCGCATCGTGCCGCGCCGCGACGCCGGCGTCATCTACCGGGGCTCGATCGAACTATGAGCAGGAAACGCACGGTCGTCCTGATCTCGGGCCGCGGCTCCAACATGACGGCGCTGATCGCGGCAGCCAGCGACCCGACCTATCCGACCGAGATCGTCGGCGTCATCTCCGATCGTGCGAACGCCGCGGGCCTCGGCCTCGCGCAGTCGCGCGGCATCGCCACCAAGGTCATTCAGCGCGCCGACCATCCGAGCAAGGACGCACATGACGCTGCGATCGATGCCGCGCTTACCGGCTTCGGCGCCGAGATCGTGGCTCTGGCCGGCTATATGCGCATCCTCGGCCGCGGCCTGGTCGAAAAATGGCAGGGGCGCATGGTCAACATCCACCCTGCCCTTCTGCCTGCCTTCAAGGGGCTGGACACGCATGCGCGCGCCATCCGCGCGGGCGTGCGCATCCATGGCTGCTCCGTGCATTTCGTCACGCCCGAGATGGATGACGGCCCGATCATCGCCCAGGCCGCCGTGCCGGTGATGGTCGGCGACAACGAGGACACTTTAGCCGCGCGGGTGCTGAAGGTGGAGCACCGGCTCTATCCGCTGGCGCTAGGGCTGGTCGCCGAAGGCAAGGCGCGCATGGAAAAGGGCCACACCGTGCTTGCCCATTTCGCCGACGACGCCGACAACGCCACTTCAGTGGTGATGGCGCCCGACCCGCTGCGCGAGGAAACCGACCTCGAACAGCTGGCGCGCATCACGCCGTAGGACTGCCATGGCGACGCCCAGACAACTCCTTGTGCTGCGCCATGCCAAGTCGAGCCGGGACGATCCCAAGCTCGCCGATTTCGACCGTCCGCTCGCCCCGCGCGGGCTGAAGACGGCACCGCTGATCGGGCGCGAGCTTTCGCGGCGCGGCTGGCTGCCGGATCTGGCACTGGTCTCGCCGGCGCTGCGCACCCGCGACACCTGGCGACTCGTCGCCGCCGAATTGCCGAAGCATGGGCCAGCGGAATTCGCCGAGGAGCTCTACGCGGCGGCGCCGGCCGCCATCCTGGCGTGCGTGCGGCAGGCGAAAGCCACCAGCCTGATCGTGATTGGTCACAATCCCGGCCTGCAGAATTTCGTGCTGCGGCTCGCCGGCACCGGATCGGATGAGGGCGTGTTCAAAAAAGTCGAAGCGAAGTTTCCGACGGCGGCACTGGCCCGGTTCACGGTGAAGGAGGATTGGGCGAACCTCGACTTCGGCGGAGCGCGACTGACGCATTTCGTCAGGCCGAAGGATTTGGAATAGAGCGCCTCTGTGCGCAGCCGGGCCTATAGTCACGACACAAGCCGGCCTGCGGATAGCCGGCTCCATAAAAGCAGAGCGGCGGGACAAACCCGCCGCTTTCAGGTCTATCGACGATCGACCGTCTAGTGGTTGCCGAACAGATCGCGGTCGGCGCCCTGGGTAACCGGCTTCTGGACGTTCGCATCAGACTTCTTGACCGAAGCGGTGTACGAGGTATCGACCGAAGCAGCCGGCTGGTGGGCGTTGGCCGAACCGTAGTTGTCGGAACCGGCGAAAGCGGCACCGGTGGCAACGAGAAGGGCAGCGGCGGTAAGAGCGATCTTGGTCATTTCAGTTACTCCAGATTTGAGGGGTGAGTTTGAAGAGGTCGGGCTGGCGGCCGGTTAGTGGTTGCCGAACAGGTCGCGGTCGCTGCCCTGGGTGACGGGCTTCTGGACATTCGCATCAGACTTCTTGACCGAAGCGGTGTACGAGGTGTCGACCGAAGCAGCCGGTTGGTTGGCGTTAGCCGAACCGTAGTTGTCGGAGCCGGCGAAAGCAGCACCAGTGGCAACGAGAAGGGCAGCGGCGGTAAGAGCGATCTTGGTCATTTCAGTTACTCCAGATTTGAGAGTTGTGGTTCTGATCGGTTCGGGACGGAGGCCTAGCGGCCCCAAATGCCCTGGCCGGATTCCGGCTGGTTCTGATCGGGCGTGATCCTGAGATCGCGCTGCTCGAACTTGCGGATCGAACCGGTGATGCTGCGGTCGATGTTGTCGCCCGACCGCGGCGCAACCGACTGGGTGACGGCCGGCTGGTTGACGTTGTCGGAACCGTAATGGTCGCTGCCGGCGAAGGCGCTGCCCGTGGCAACGAGAAGGACCGCGGCGGTAAGAGCAATCTTGTTCATTTTAGGTACCCCAGATTTTCAAAATTCTGTCCGTCAAGTGGCGTGCCGTAATGGAAATTCGCGTCGCTCGGACCACCCCGAGATGGGTCGGTCCTGTTGCCATTTCCAATCACGAAGATGTGCAAATCGAACCGTTCGGTTCGACCTTGAAATCGCGTGAACAGCGCGGCTGCCACATTCTTTTGTTTGAATATCAACTACTTGCAGTGTTAGCCGACGAGGTTTCACGGTCTGGACAACGAGCCAGCGTTCACCTGAGTTACACGAACCGTCAACATAAATTGAACCGAACCGTTCGGTTTTATCCATCGCGCGAGCGAATTGGGCCTTCAGGCTGACCGACGGAACCGATTTCAGCCGGCGTTTGCCTTGTCCGCGGATCGAGACTATCGATTGC
>NZ_RZST01000589.1:0-1769 GCF_003997575.1 Mesorhizobium sp. M1A.F.Ca.IN.022.07.1.1 | reverse complement strand
ACCTTGAACTGACCGGAATAGACCGCCGCGCCTCTGACAAGAATGGGGCCGACAGGAGCTCGGCCGAATTGCGCGGCACTGACGGCGAGCCCGTGAAGGTCAGCGCCGGCAAGCCCGATCCCGGCTTCCGGCTGAACGGCAAATTCGCGCTCGACCATCAGAAGCTCGGTGTCGATGAATTCCGCTTCGAGACCGGACCGCTCGACAACCCCTATACCGCCGACGGCAAGGCCTCGGTCGATCTCGGCCTGAAACCGCATTTTTCGATCGAAGCGAACGGCGCGCAGGTGCAGTTCGACGAGGCGGTGGGCGCATCCGCAGGTGCCGGATTGACGCTCGACCAGCGTATCGCGGCGTTCGAGCAGACGCTTCAGCACATGCCGAAGCCGACGATACCGGGCACGGTCGAGGTCAGGCTGCCGGCCGTGGTGGCGGGCGATACCACGGTTCGCGACGTGCGGCTCTCGGCGGAGCCGGCCGAAGGCGGGTGGTCGGTGAAGTCGCTCGCCGCGACACTGCCGGGCCGGGCGACGCTTGAAGCCGACGGCATGCTGAACGTCGAGGACCATTTCGGCTTCACCGGATCCCTGCTGCTTGCCGTCGGACAGCCGTCCGGTTTCGCCGCCTGGCTGTCGAAGGATGTCGACGACGCGATCCGCCGGCTGCCGGCGGCGGGCTTCAAGGCCAAGGTCGATCTCAGCGAGAACCGGCAGTCGTTCAGCGATCTCGAACTGATCCTCGGCAAGGCGAAATTCTCCGGCCGCATCGATTCCAGCCAGCCCGATGGCGCCAGGCCCTCGGTGCTGATGCAGTTGGAGGGCGGCGAGCTCGACGTCGATGGGCTGGCCGCCTTCGCCTCGATCTTCGTCAGCGACAAGGGCGCCAACCGCTTCTCCGACCGCGACCTCGATTTCCAGATCAAGGCGGGCCCGGTCAGCGCCGCCGGGCTGACCGCCGACAGAGTGGATACGGCGTTGAGGCTGCGCAAGGGCCTGCTCGAGATCGACCGGCTCTCGGTCGGAGGGCTCGCCGGCGCTTCGATCAGCGCCACCGGGCGCATCAAGGATTTTCCGGAAAGCCCGACCGGCAAGCTCGACGCATCCGTGGTGGCCGTCGATCTCAAGCCGCTCATAGATGTCGCAGCCCAGCATTATCCGGACAATGAGGTTCTGAAAGGCCTGGCTGCCCGTGTTGCTGCCTATCCGGAGCTGTTCCAGGACGCCCGGATCGACCTGGTGACAAGTGCCGCCGACAATGGCGACGGCACCACCGGACTCGCGCTCTCCGCGCAAGGCAAGGCCGGCGGTTCCGCCTTCTCGGCTTCGCTTTCGGGCAGGGGGACGCGGGATCGGCTTCCCGATGCGCCGGTATCGATCACCTTCAATGCCAGGAACGAGAACGCCGCCACGCTGCTTGCACTCTACGGCCTGCCGGCGCTGCCGCTCGGCATGCTTGGACAGGCCACCACCGATATCACGGCCAAAGGCTCGCTGGGCGGCGGTCTGGCAACCAGCTTCAACCTGACGGCCGACGATTTCAGGGCGAGCTTTGACGGGACCATCGCCGAGACAGAGCAAGGCGCCACCGCCAAGGGCAAGGTCAATCTCGACGCCGCCGATATCGAGCCATGGCTGATGACGACAGGTGTCGGGCTGCCCGGCATGGGCACCGGCACGTCGGCTTCGCTCGCCAGCGATGCCGACTTCGGCAATGGGCTTCTGGTGCTGAGCGGGCTCAGCGGCGCCATCAACAAGGCGACTGTGTCCGGC
>NZ_RZST01000588.1:0-1772 GCF_003997575.1 Mesorhizobium sp. M1A.F.Ca.IN.022.07.1.1 | reverse complement strand
GCTGGACTGAGGATAGCCGTGTTGATGCCGATCAGCTTGCCGTCCAGAGTAACCAGAGCGCCGCCGGAATTGCCCGGATTGATCGAGGCGTCGGTCTGGATGAAATCCTCGTAACCTTCGATGTTGAGTCCACTGCGGCCAAGCGCGCTGACGATGCCGGAGGTCACGGTCTGGCCAAGACCGAAGGGATTGCCAATCGCCACGACATAGTCGCCGACCTTCAGGGCGTCTGAATCGCCAGTCTCTATAGCCATGAGGTTTTTAGCGTCGATCTGAAGCAGTGCGATATCGGTGTCCTTGTCGCTGCCGATCAGCTTCGCCGGGAATTGCCGGCCGTCCTTGAGGGTGACCGAGATTTCGCTGCCCTCCCCAGCGACGTGATTGTTGGTCAGGACATAGCCCTTCGCCGGATCGACGATCACGCCAGAGCCGGCGCTCATCCTGGCCTGCGGCAGCTGCTCCGGCCCGAAGAAGCGCCGGTAATTAGGGTCGCTGTAAAGCGGATTGTCTTCCTTGGGGGCTTTGGAAACGACCGCGATGTTGACGACGGCCGGTGTGACGCGCTCCAGCATGGGCGCAAGCGTCGGCAGGCTGGATGCTTCAGCCGGTGCCGCCGTTTGCGCAGCAACGGGAGCGAGGCTGAAGAAAATGGCCCCCATCGCAACGGCGACGACGCGGAGGTTCGATGTGAGAGCGAGCATTGTTTGCCTCCCTGACCTGGTGTTGTCACTCCTGTCTGCGGGGCTACGCCCGCGGGGTTGAAAAAGCGGGCCCGGAACTTGCTCCAGACCCGCTCGTAGGCACACCTCATGCCGCCTTGCGCATGCCTGAATTGGCTTGGTCAGCCGCAACCTCCCGTTCGAGCGCGAGCAGCGCCTGCTGGACCTCGTCGAGGCGCGAGGGGCGGTCGTTTTCAGGCATGCCCTCATTGGTCGCCAGATCGATCAGATACTCCGTCCAAGCCCAGTTCATCAGGATCGAGCGCTTGGCCTCCAGCGTCAGCTTCGGATCGCGGGCCACGCCCATCGGCGACGTCCAGCTTTCCGGACCGGATGGATCGTTGCGGTTTGCAGCGCCGTCGAGGGCGCACCCGTAGCTCTCCTGAAGCGCGCCAAGTCCGAGCCGGTCGAGTGTCATGTTGGAAAAGCCGTAGGTCGACCTTCCGGGCTTGGCAGGCCTGGTCGCCCCATCATCAGCCTGCTCCGTCGCATTCTGAACGACATAGGACAACCCCTGTCGCTCGGCGTAGCGAACGGCCGACTCCAGCGTCGGGAAGTTCAACTCGACCTGGGTCAGCGTATCGCGGCTCCCGGTGTAGCCCATTAGCGGCTCGACAAAGGGCGCGGTGCGCCGCTCGAAAACGAGACGCCAGCCGCGCGTGCGGGCCGTGCCGGAAGTCGTCGCCGCGCGGGACGGCTTGTAGATCCGTGCGACGGCGTCGCCCGGGAAGGTCGAGCGTCCCATCGAAAGGGGCTTCTGCCGGTTGTCGTTCGACGACCACCCCCGCGGGATTGGTGCTCTGGTGGATCTGTCAACCTGTCTCTCCATCGTTCATCCTCCCTGTCTGGCATGGATGCTGCCGGCGGGGCCCTACAGCCGGCCGCCGGCGCCTGCCACGCGTCAGCTCTTGATGGCGATGCGCTTTCCCTGCGACTGCGCCTTCTCGCTCTTGGGCAAGGTCACGGTCAGCACACCATTGCTGAAGCGGGCATCGACCTTGTCTTTCTTGACCTCGTAGCCGAGCGGGAGACGGCGCTCGAAGCGGCCATAGA
>NZ_RZST01000587.1:0-1777 GCF_003997575.1 Mesorhizobium sp. M1A.F.Ca.IN.022.07.1.1 | reverse complement strand
GGCAGCGGTCGAGGAAGGGGACGATCCGCCGCGCGACCGCTTGCCCGTAGAAAACGTCGCCGGCGAGCACAATGTCGACCGACGGCGGCGGACAGGCGCTGATGTCCTCGCCGATTATGATGATGGCGACGCCGTTGGCCTCCGCGTTGAGGCGGAGCGCGACGATGCCGTTGCGGTCGATCTCCGCCGCGGTCACTTTCCTAGCCCCGGCTCGCGCCGCGGCGATACCGACAAGGCCGGAACCGGCGCCGAGGTCGAGCACGCGCCGGCCCGCAACGGTTGACGGCCGGTCGAGAACATAGCGCGCCAGCACTGCGCCGCCCGCCCAGGCATAGGCCCAGTAGGGCGGCTGCGGCTCGGCCGCGTGCTCATGCGACCCGTCCTCCGGTTCCAGCAGCCGCCTCAGCCCGCTGCCGGGATGGGCCGTATAGAGCCGGATTTCAGGCAGCGACGGCACCGGCTGAAGCCGCATGTTCGCCTTGATGAATTCGGCGGGGTCGAGGTCGGCGCGATGTATTGGCGTCAGGCCGGCAACATTTTCGTTCAAATCTGCTCCCGCAACGCGCGCCGCAGGATCTTGCCGACCGGCGTCTTCGGCAGTTCGGCGCGGAATTCGATGTATCTCGGCCGCTTGTAGCCGGTCAGGTTCTCGCGGCAATAGACAGTCAGCGTCTCGATGGTGAGCGCTGGATCCTTCCTGACCACAAACAGCTTCGGCACCTCGCCGGAGTGCTCGTCCGGCACGCCGATCGCCGCCACTTCGAGCACGCCCGGGTGCTGCGCCACGACTTCTTCCAGCTCGTTCGGATAGACGTTGAAACCGGAGACCAGGATCATGTCCTTCTTGCGGTCGACGATCTTGGTGTAGCCGCGCTCATCCATGAAGCCCATGTCGCCCGACTTGAAGAACCCGTCCTTGGTCATCACCTTGGCGGTCTCGTCCGGCCGGTTCCAGTAGCCGGCCATAACCTGCGGACCCCGGATGCAGATCTCTCCGACTTCGCCGAGCGGCACGTTGTTGCCGTCGTCGTCGCGGATGGCGATCTCGGTCGATGGCAGCGGCAGGCCGATCGTGCCGGTAAAGTCGCTGGAGCTGAACTTGTTGGCGGTCGCCACCGGCGAGGTTTCGGAAAGTCCGTAGCCTTCGCTCACCGGACAGCCCGTCAGCGCCTTCCAGCGCTCGGCCACGCCTTTCTGCACCGCCATGCCGCCGCCGAGAGTGAGGATCAGCGGCTTGAAGTCGAGCTTGCGGAAATCCTCATTGTTGAGCAACGCGTTGAACAGCGTATTGAGGCCGGGAAAGATGTGGACCGGGTATTTCTGCAGTTCTTTCACGAAGCCCGGAATGTCGCGCGGGTTCGGAATGAGCACGTTCTGCGCGCCTTGCTGCATGCCCATCAGCGCGTTCACCGTCAGCGCGAAGATGTGGTAGAGCGGCAGCGCGCAGACGAAGTTGAGATGCGCCGGCTTCGGCTTGACCGTATAGGCGTCCTCCACCCAGAGCGAATTCTGCGCCACGTTGGACAAGACGTTGCGGTGCAGCAGCGTCGCGCCTTTCGACACGCCGGTCGTGCCGCCGGTATATTGCAGGAAGGCGATATGGTCGCCCGATACCGCCGCCGGCTTGAAGGCGCTTGCCGAGCCCGCCTTGAGCGCGGCGTTGAATTTGACGTGGCCGGGCAGCGACCAGGCGGGAACCATCTTCTTCACCCGCCGCACGACGAGATTGACGATCGCGCCTTTCAGCCCGCCCAACATGTCGCCCATCGCCGCGATC
>NZ_RZST01000586.1:0-1781 GCF_003997575.1 Mesorhizobium sp. M1A.F.Ca.IN.022.07.1.1 | reverse complement strand
CAGTCGAGGATCATGCTGCCAGCTTGCCTTCACAACTCTTCATCAGTTCGTAGGCGATACGCAAGGCCATGGCACTCAAGGTACGGCAAGCTCTCGTATATGAGTTATTCTGCCAGGCACCGATTTGCCAATCCGAATGCGGTCCGCGAGAATCGACCGTGGTATAGGCGAGGCGATTCCACGGCGCGCAGATCACGCCGTTGGGGTGAAGGAAATTGCCGCCGCGTGGCGTATCCAGTCGATCGTCAATCCTGCCGGTCGCCGGATTGAACCAGTGCCAAGCTGGCGGGATTGCTGGATAGCCATCACACCTCACGCGCAGGTGGTAGGTCACGCCGCCCTTAGCGGGCAGCCCGAGGTCGAAGGTGAGGTCATCGATCTGCTTGATCGACCAGCACATGAGGCCAGCATTCTCCTCGAGCGCGTCGAGTTCGACCTTCACCAACAGGGCAGCGGGAGTGCTCACGATGATCAAACCCCGGAACCGGTGGCGACTAGCGTCAGCTTGTACCTGCCGCTCTTGAGCCCGAAGCTCACCAGAGGGCGATTGACGGGCTCGAGGTGGACATCGCCGTAGTAGAGCTCGAACGCGTCCCCTTCGGCGAGATCGCGGTCCATCACCACTTCATTGATCACTTTCTCGACCTTGTCGTTCTTGTCGAACGAGCCGCGGAAGACGCCGTTCGGCGTCGCGATCTCGAGCACGACTTCATCGTCGTTGTGACCTTTCCGCGAATTCTCGCCGGGGCCTTTATTTTCCTGAGACATTCATTAACTCCATCGTTGTCGGGCTGCTTGCCCGGCGGTTACGCCCCGAATCTGCGCGGGGGGTGAAGCAAACCCCTTGGCCCCAGCAGTTCTGTGTGTTAGTCCCACTTCTGGGAACACTGAGTCTGATATGGCATGCCGCGAGGTCGAGTGCAATAGTCATCCCACATTTGGGAACCATTTTTGTGATGGAGCCGCGGTTTGCCATGAAGTTGATTGGGATATCGAAGCTGGATGAGCTCGCGCACCGTGGCCGAGACGCTCTTGATGGGGCGGCGGGGGCTCTTCTTGCTGAGCTCGAGGCAGCCGCGTGGCAGTCAATGGCTGAAATCGCTGACTTCTTTCCATCGGCGGTGATCGACGGAACCAGGGTTCGGATTCCGCTCAACGGCGGCTTTCGGGTAGATTTCCTCGCCGACTGCGAGGCACAGATAGTTCTCATCGAGTATGCGGGTGCGGCAAGCGGGGCACGCGCCAGCAAGACAGGGAGCAAGGCGGCATGACGGTTCGACCAATACGCACGGAGGAAGACTATCAATCGGCACTGAAGCGTGCCGCGGCGCTGTTCGGGCGCGGTAGCAGGAAGGACCGCGATGAGCTGGAGGTGCTACAGGCTCTCATCGAAAGGTGGGAGCGATCCAAGCATTCGCTTGAAGCAGCCACGCCCGCGCAGGCGATTAAGTTCCGCATGGCGCAGACCGGACTGTCACAACGCGATCTGATCCCATACCTCGGGAGTAAGTCGCGAGTATCGGAGATACTCAACGGCCAGCGGCAGCCCACTGTTGATCAGATTCGGGCGCTGCATCAGCATCTAGGCATTCCCGTTAATTCGCTGATTGGCTCGTCCAGACATGAGCCTGCGGCCGGCCAGTCGAGGACCTCGATAGCAGCCGAGGGTAAGCTTCGTAGGCTTGGTGTGATGAAAGCGAGAGAGAATCTCGCTGGCTTCCTGTCGCGTTCGAAGATTTCCGCTCCGGCAGTCGCCATGCTGCGCAAGACCAGAACTGAGC
>NZ_RZST01000585.1:0-1804 GCF_003997575.1 Mesorhizobium sp. M1A.F.Ca.IN.022.07.1.1 | reverse complement strand
CTTCAGCACGCCGTCCAACTGCCCGCTGGTTTCCTTGAGGTTCGCGGTGACCGTGTCGACATTGGCGACGATGCTCTTGATCCGGTCCTTGTCGACCGAATTGAGCAGGCCCTCGGCCGCCTTCAGCGTGCTGTCGAGTCGGCCCGACACATTTTGCAATTGCTCCGAAAGCGAGCTCACGGCGGACAGGAATTTATCGATGCCGTCCGAATTCTTGGCCAGCGCGTTGGAGAAGGTCTCGACGTTCTTGACTGTCTGCGTCAGCGGTCCGCGAACATCCTTGGTGAAGCCTTCCAACTCGGAAAGCACCTTGTCGGCACGCGTGAAGATGTTCTGCGCCGTCTGCAGCAGGTTGGTCACGGCCGACGGATTGGCGACGATCTCCGGAACCCTGCCTTCTTTCTCGGCCTGGTCGAGCAGCTTCACTTCCTTGGGATCGGCGCCTTTCAGCTCGATATTGGCCTGGCCGGTGAGGCCGGCGAGCCCGATATCGGCCTGCGTGGACTTGGTGATCGGCGTCATGCGGTCGATCTCGGTGTCGGCGATGGCGACGGTCGGGTTGTCGACATCGATATAGACCCGTTTGACGTCGCCCACCTTGACGCCGTTGAACAGCACGAAGCTGCCGCGGCCAAGGCCCGAAGCCGAGCCCGGGATGCGCACGCGCAACAGAATCGTCTCGCCACGCTCGCCGATCGCGGCCGTCCAGTAGACGAAGGCGAAGGCCGCGAGGATCGCGGCCAGCGTGAAAATGCCGACAATGACGTAGTTGGCTCTGGTTTCCATTACCTCACTTATGGCTATGCGCGAGCCGCAAGATCAAGTTGCCGGGCGCGTTTTCCGCGGAAATAGGATTTTACCCACGGCTCCTCGCTTTTCAGCATGTCGTCGATCGTGCCTTCGACCAGCACCCTCTTCTTACCGAGCACCGCCACGTGGTCGCAGGCGGTGAACAGCGTGTCGAGGTCGTGCGTGACCATGTAGACAGTCAAATCCATCGTATCGCGCAGCTTGACGACCAATTCGTCGAATTCGGCCGCGCTGATCGGATCGAGGCCCGAGGTCGGCTCATCGAGGAAGACGATGTCTGGATCGAGCGCCAGCGCGCGAGCCAACGCCGCGCGCTTGATCATGCCGCCCGACAGCTCGGAGGGGAATTTCTGCGCTGCATCCGGCGGCAGCCCGACCAACTCGACCTTGAGCATGGCGAGTTCGTCCATCAGCTTCTTCGGCAGGTCGAGATACTCGCGCATCGGCACCTGCACGTTTTCCAGCACCGTCAGCGCCGAAAACAGCGCGCCGTGCTGGAACAGGACGCCGAGCCGCATGTCGATGCGCAGGCGCTCGATCTCGCTTGCCTTATCGACGTCGACGCCGAACAGCCTGATGGTTCCCGATTGCTTCGGCATAAGCCCGAGGATGGTGCGCAGCAACACCGACTTGCCGGCGCCCGAGGCGCCGACGAACCCCAGGATCTCGCCGCGCTCGATGTCGAGCGAAAGCTTGTCGAGGATCAGCTTGTCTTCGATGGCAACCGTGACGTCACGGACCGAAAGCACGATCTCGCTCTCGTCCGCGTTCTGCGCCGTGTTGACCCCGTTGCCGCTTGCAACCGCCATCTCAAAACCCGATCGATGCGTAGAACATGGCGAAAAGCCCGTCGAGGATGATGACGACGAAGATCGACTTCACCACCGACGCGGTCACGTGCTGGCCGAGCGATTCGGCGCTGCCGCCGACCTTCATGCCCTCGACCGAAGCGATGGTGCCGATGATCATGGCCATGAACGGCGCCTTGATCAGC
>NZ_RZST01000584.1:0-1836 GCF_003997575.1 Mesorhizobium sp. M1A.F.Ca.IN.022.07.1.1 | reverse complement strand
AAGGCGCTGCCGCTCAGCCTGATCCGCTGCGCACCGATGAAGCGGTCTCTGCGCTGCTGGCATCGGTGGGCGACATGTTCCTCAGGCTCCGCGCTCGCCTCGGCGGCGAGGCTCCCCTGGTCGTGACGGCCGGCGGGTCGGTCTTCTTCGACAGGGTGGTGGCGGCGCTTTCGCCGCTGGTCGAACAGGACGGCAAGGCGACGCTGGTGCTGCGCAGCGGTGCCATCTTCTTCCACGACCACGGCGTCTATGACCGATCGCTTGGCGCGGTCGACAGCCGCAGCGGTTTCGAGCTCGGCGGCGCCACCGCCTCGGCGCGTAATTCTTTCCGTCCGGTCCTGCGTGTCTGGGCCGAAGTGCTTTCGCGGCCGGAACCTGACCTCGTCATTTGCGGCATGGGCGTGCCCGACGTCTCCTTCGACCAGGGTTTTCCCAAGCCGCTCAGGGTGTATCGTTCGGGCGAGCCGCTGCCGGCTTCACCTGAGAAATCGCAGGTAGTCAAGCTCAACGATCAGCATGCCTTCCTGGCTCTCCAGCCTGGCGACGACATCGCGGTCGGCGACGTCATCGAATTCGGCATTTCGCATCCCTGCACCTGCCTCGACCGCTATCGCGTTATTTTCGGCGTGGATGAGACCGGTCGTGTGGCCCATGTCTTTCCGACGTATTTCGGCTGACCAGGCCTCCAAAAAGAACTCGAAAGGATCCGAGATGATCAAATACTTCCAGTCCGGCTCTCGCATGTCGCAGGCGGTGGTGTATGGCGGCATGGTGCATATAGCCGGCCAGGTCGCCAACGACCGCAAGGGAGGCATCGAAGCGCAGACCAGCGATGTTCTGGCCAAAGTCGAGGCGCTGCTGCATGAGGCCGGCAGCAGCAAGTCGAAGCTCGTGGCGGTCAACATCTTCTTGCCGCAGATCGGCGATTTCGACGCGATGAACAAGATCTACGATGCCTGGGTGGATCCCGAGCGCCTGCCGGCACGCGCCTGCGTCGAAGCGCGTCTGGCCGACCCGGACCTGCGCATCGAAGTCACCGCCGTCGCGGCCGTCTGAGAGGACAGCATGCATACCGGCCTTGTCCACACGCTCGATTTCGACCGCGAAGGCAAAACGCACGGCTATCTCAGCATTCCGTTCTCGGTCGACCGCTCACCCTATTTCCAGGTCAAGGTACCGATCTGCACCATTCGCAACGGGAAGGGTCCCTCACTGCTGCTGATGGCTGGCAACCACGGCGACGAGTATGAGGGCGAGCTGTCGCTGGCCAAGCTGATCCGCCGGCTCGATCCGGCCGCAATCAGCGGTCGCATCACAATCCTGCCGATGGCGAATGCGCCGGCGGTTATGGCCGCCAAGCGCTGCTCGCCGCTGGACGGCGGCAACCTCAACCGCGCGTTCCCGGGCGATCCGTCGGGCACGCCGACCAGTCGGCTCGCCCATTTCCTGGAAACGGAACTGTTTCCCCGTCACGATGTCGTCTTCGACATCCATTCGGGCGGCACCTCGATGGAGCATCTGCCGACGGCGCTGGTCGAGCGCAATGCCGATGCCGAGCGCCATCGGCGGGGTGTCGAGCTAATGCGCGCGCTCGGGATGCCGTTCGGCTTCGTCGCAGACAACGGCCAGGCCTCGCCGACCTCGATGGGTGCCGCGCGCCGGGCTGGCGCCATCGGCGTCAGCGGCGAATTCGGCGGCGGCGGAACCGCTACCGTCGATTCGATGACGCTTACCGCTCGCGCGCTCGATCGCCTGATGGTCGAGCTGGGCGTGGTCGCGGCGCCGGTGCTCACATCGGACGCAGAGCCGGCGAAGCCGACGCGGTTGCTTTCGCTG
>NZ_RZST01000583.1:0-1860 GCF_003997575.1 Mesorhizobium sp. M1A.F.Ca.IN.022.07.1.1 | reverse complement strand
GTCTATGGCTATGAGGTCGACGGGCTCGATTTCGAAATACGCGGCGGCCTGCCGTACCCGACTGAAGAGAGCGGCGCGCCGGACGGCTTGCAGGTGCTGGCCGTCGGCCTGGCGAGCCAGGTCGAGGAAAGCGCCGACATTCCGATCGAAGACCAGTTCCTCACCGACGAGGACGGCCGCTTCACCGCCGAGACTTTGTTCGGCGAGGCCAGCGACGCCAATCTCGACAAGGTCAAGCGCGGCAACGGCATGATCGTCAATTTCCCGCGCGGCAAGGGCGAAGTCTTCCACGCCGGAAGCTGCGAATGGGTCGCCGGCCTGCTAAGGCAGGACGCGATGGTCGAACGCGTCACCAAGAATGTTCTCGACCGCTATCTCGGAAAGTCCTGACATGCCGACACCGGAAGTGCAGCCCTCGCCTGAAGCCGAAGCGCGGCCGCCGTCGCATTTGTTCTATCTCTCCAGCCTGCGCCGGCCACTCGTCGACCGCGCCGAGGGCATCTATTTCTGGACCAAGGACGGCCGCCGCTTCATCGACGGTTCAAGCGGACCGATGGTCGCCAATATCGGCCATTCCAACCGCAACGTGCTCGACGCCATGAAGCGGCAGATGGACAAGACCACCTTCGCCTATCGGCTTCATTTCGAGAACGAACCGGCGGAAGAACTGGCGCGGGCACTGGCTCACAAGCTGCCCGAAGGCATGGACCGCATCTTCTTCGTCTCGGGCGGCTCGGAAGCGACCGAATCCTGCATCAAACTCGCCCGGCAATGGGCGGTCGCCACCGGGCAGCCGAAGCGCTGGAAGGTGATCACCCGCTTCCCGTCCTATCACGGTGGCACGCTGGGTTCGCTCGCCATCACCGGCGACGACGCGCTTGCCGAGACTTTTACGCCGTTGATGCGGGTGATGCCGACGGTGCCGGCGCCGGCCGCCTGGCGCGATCGCGACAACCTCTCGATGGAGCAGCGCGGCATCCGTTATGCCGACATGCTCGAAGACAAGATACAGGCCGAGGGCCCGGAAAGCGTGCTCGCCTTCATCATGGAACCCGTCGGCGGCGCGGCAACGGCAGCCCTTGTCGCGCCCGACAGCTACTATGCGCGCATCCGCGAGATATGCGACCGCTACGGCATCCTGCTCATCCATGACGAGGTGATGAGCGGTGCCGGCCGCACCGGTAAATTTTTGGGCGGCGACCATTGGAACTGCAAGCCGGACATCGTCGCGCTGTCAAAAGGGCTGGGCTCCGGCTATGCGCCGCTCGGCGCGCTGGCGGCTCCCATGCGACTGGTCGAGCCGCTGCTCGCCTCCGGCGGCTTCCAGCACGGCCACACCTATGCTGGCAATCCGCTTGCCTGTGCGGCCGGCCTTGCGGTGCTGAGCGAAATGGACCGGCTCGATCTCATCGCCAACGCCGCCACCATGGGGGATGTGCTGATCGCAGAGTTGAAGGCGTTGCAGAAGCGTTTCCCTTTCATCGCCGACGTGCGCGGCAAGGGCTTGCTGCTCGGCGCCGAGATGGTCGCCGATCCGGAGGCGCTGACGCCGATCGCGCCGGCGAAAAAGGCAACGCAGCGCCTGCTCGACCACGCCTATGCGCGCGGCCTGATCATCTATGGCCGCAAGGTCAAGGGCGGCGTCGACGGCGACAATTTCATGGTGGCGCCGCCGATGATCATCACGCGCGAGCAGATCGGCGAGATGATCGCCATCATCGGCGACTCGCTCGAGGCGCTGGCGGAGGAACTCGATCTGCCGGCTGCAGGCTGAGGGTGAAATGGCGCTTTGAGACGTCCTGAGATGTCCGCGATCCTCCGCACCCGCCTCTGGCCTGCCGGCCATCTCCCCCGCAAGGG
>NZ_RZST01000582.1:0-1869 GCF_003997575.1 Mesorhizobium sp. M1A.F.Ca.IN.022.07.1.1 | reverse complement strand
GTCTTGCATGGTGCCAAGCAACTCGAGCCCAGCGTCATCTTTGGAAACCACGCCCCGATCGAAGAAGATGCGATATTCATCATTGGCGCACCGCCAGCGAAATTCGCAGCCATAGGACCCCGTCTCGCATGCCGCCGAAAGCGACCTGGTTACCTCCTCGCGATCGTCGGGGTGAACCCGGCTGAGCCCGAAATCCGGATGGGACAGGAAACGGCTCGGCGGGAACCCTGTCAGCCGCTCGACGCCTTTCGAGACGTAGCTTGCGGCGAAAGGCGCCTCAGCCGAGCGGGCATGAAAACAAATTGGAAGCGAGGCAAGAATAGCCTCCTGCCTTGCTTCCGAATGGCGCAGCGCCCGCTCGGCATCGAGTTTGTCCGACTTGGCCTTCAGCGCCTGTTCGAGCAGCCGCTGCTCCCGCGCCGCGTTTCGCTCGATCTCGCGCGTCTTCTCATGAAGATCGACGAAGACCATAACCTTGGAGCGAAGCATCACCGGGTCGAACGGCTTGAACAGGTAGTCGACAGCGCCGACGTCATAGCCGCGCAGCATATGCGCCTCTTCCTTGCTGATCGCGGTAAGGAAGATGATCGGCGTGTTTTTCGATCGTTCACGCCGGCGGATCAGCGTGGCCGTCTCGTAGCCGTCGAGGTTCGGCATGAGCACGTCGAGCAGGATGACGGCGAAATCTTCCTTGAGCAGGAAGCGCAGCGCTTCCTCACCCGACTGGGCGCAGACGACCTCGCCGACTTCGCCAAGCACCTCCGCGATGGCAAGCAGATTGCGTTCGTCGTCATCGACCGCGAGAACGCGTGCCCGCAATCCTTCGACCGGTTCGCTTCTTTCTGCCTCGATCGCGGCCATTCCTTTTACCTGCCGGAGCGCTTTCAGATGGCGGTCATCAATGCCGGCGCGAAGGGCTCAGCCCGCGCTCGCGCGCGACCGATCCAAACCCGCAGCAACGCAAGCAGCAGATCGAGGTCGACCGGTTTGGCGATGTAGTCGGATGCGCCGGCGTCCAGGCATTTCTGACGGTCGCCTTTCATCGCCTTGGCGGTAACCGCGATCAATGGGATGTGCGCTATCGCCGGCATGGCCCGAATCCGACGCATGGTCTCATAGCCGTCCATTTCCGGCATCATGATGTCGATCAAGGCGACATCGACGTCGGGTGTTTCTTCGAGCAACGCGATGCCGTCCCGGCCCCGTTCGGCATGCTGCACATCAATGTCGTAAGTCTCCAGCACGCTGGTCAACGAGTAAATGTTGCGAATGTCGTCGTCGACGATCAGAACCTTGGCGCCGGCGAGATCGGCATTGTCGACCTGCTCGGTGGCCAAGATCTGTTCGCTCTGCGTGTCGCTTGGCAGTGCCGCCGAGATCAGGAGCCCGAGCTGGCCGAAGTTATCGGCACGTGGGACATCGCCCAGTGCCGGATGCAGCGCGACCTGCTGCAGAAACGCGTCCGGGTGCGGCGTGAAGAACAGCAGGCGCGGTAGAGCGTCGCTGAACTGAGACACGATTTCGTCGAGCATCTGGGCGTTGTCCTTGGCCGAACGCCCAAACCCGAAAACAATCGCGTCATAAGCGGCGGCGCCCGGCTCGTCCACGTTGGCGGCGACACGACCGACCGCGGTGACCGAGGTGATGCCATCTCGAATGGCTTCCACCAGGGCCAGGCGGCGCTCGGGGTCAGGATCGGCGATCAGCACGTTGCGCTGCACCCTCAGGTTTCGCGAATGGATTTCCTCGAAAACGCGGGCGAGCTCACCAGCCGAAACCGGCTTGCTCGAAACGCTTGCAGCGCCCCTGCGCGTCAGAACTTCGAGATCCTCGGCGCCGGAGATGACATGGATCGGAATGTTCCTGGTC
>NZ_RZST01000581.1:0-1874 GCF_003997575.1 Mesorhizobium sp. M1A.F.Ca.IN.022.07.1.1 | reverse complement strand
GTACACGCGTGACCTGATCAGCAAATGGGCGCAGAAATGCCATGTCCGGCTCGTCGGCAGCGACAGGCTTGCCGCATTGGCCGAGATTTATATGCGCGAAGGTTTTGTCGACGAGGAAGCCGTGCGCGCCGAGATCGCGCCCTGCTTCATCGAGCACGACGGGCAGCGCACCGACATCGTCGTGCTCGCCTGCACGCATTATCCGTTCCTGGCCAACCGCATGCGCAAGACCGCTCCGTGGCCGGTCGACTGGATCGATCCGGCGGAAGCCATTGCCCGGCGCGCCATGTCGCTGCTGCAGCCTATCGGCGAACCGTCGGGCGAGACCGAGCCCGATATCGCCCTCTTCACCTCTGGTAAGGTGGATTTCGCCACGCGCAGGCTCATCCAGGGCTTTGGGCTGACCTCGCGCTAGCTGGAACTGCGATAGCGCCGCAGCGTTTCTCTTCCCACTACCGCACAGGGAGAAATCGCATGCCAGCCAAATCGCAAGCCCAACAGAAGGCAGCCGGCGCAGCCCTTTCGGCCAAGCGCGGCGAGACCAAGAAAACCGAGCTTAAGGGTGCTTCGCGCGAGATGTACGAGTCCATGAGCGAGAAGCAACTCGAGGAGTTCGCCGAGACCAAACGCAAGGGACTGCCTAGCAAGAAGTCATGAACTCCTGCCTGGCTCTCAAGTTGGTGCCTGGATAGGAAACCGCGGCATGCCATGACGTGGCGGATCTGCTTGCGGCCATGCCAGTGCCTTCGCCGGGCTGCGGCTTTCTGACGGCAGAATAGTGGAGCCGGTGCGTCGCCGATCACGAGCTTGACACCGGTTAAATCTCTGTTTAACAGGGCCACCAACACCGGGCGGCGACGTCCGGTGGTTTCTTTTGCATGGGCAAGACCTCACCGGAAGCCAGTCTGTCGGCGGTCTTGTTCGAACTGACGTGTCCCGTGGGTTTTCCGTCGCGTTGCGTGGGAAAACCCTGTCAGGCCTCGAAAACGGAGGCCAGAGGAGGGCGCGTTTCCTTCACCCGGAGCCATGGGGCCCCGGGTCATATCGTTTTGAAAGGGAATGCGATGAGCAAGCGCGAATCCGCGAAATACAAGATCGACCGCCGTCTCGGCGAAAATATCTGGGGCCGTCCGAAGTCCCCGGTCAACAAGCGCGAATACGGCCCCGGACAGCATGGCCAGCGCCGCAAGGGCAAGCTTTCCGACTTCGGCCTGCAGCTGCGCGCCAAGCAGAAGCTCAAGGGCCACTATGGCGACGTTTCGGAAAAGCAGTTCCGCAAGGTCTATGAGGAAGCCAACCGCCGCAAGGGCGACACCTCCGAGAACCTGATCGGCCTGCTCGAGTCGCGTCTCGACGCGATCGTCTATCGCGCCAAGTTCGTGCCGACCATCTTCGCGGCCCGCCAGTTCGTCAACCACGGCCACGTCAACGTCAACGGCAAGCGCACCAATATCGGTTCGTACCGCTGCAAGCCGGGCGACGTCATCGAGGTGCGCGAGAAGTCGAAGCAGCTCGTCATCGTGCTGGAATCGGTAGGCTTGGCCGAGCGTGACGTGCCGGACTATATCGAGGCCGACCACAACAAGATGACCGCGACCTACAACCGCGTTCCCGGCCTGGCGGATGTTCCGTTCGCCGTCCAGATGGAACCGAACCTGGTCGTCGAATTCTATTCGCGCTGATCCGACCAATCGGCGACACCCATCCAAGGCCGCCCTCGAGGCGGCCTTTTCTTTGTTTGTCGCGTCGGCCAGGGCGGCAATTCCACCCTGGTCATTTTTTTAGCCGCAATTCCGCGACGGCTAGTGATTCCACTTGGCTGCAAAATGCTCTAAGCGAAGCGGCAACAGAACCGTGGGCACCTGCGCCATGAA
>NZ_RZST01000580.1:0-1894 GCF_003997575.1 Mesorhizobium sp. M1A.F.Ca.IN.022.07.1.1 | reverse complement strand
TAGCCGCCCAGCGCCCCGCCGGGGATCATGACGATCGCCTGCGGCCAGGCGACGATGCCGCCCGAAACGAAAACCAGGATGGCGATCGCCGCGATGACCACCGCCAGCATGTTCTTCAACGCATTGAGCTTGTGGTAGTCGCCGGCCTGCGTCAGGCCGAGGGTGGCAAGCATCATCACGCCCATTCCGGCGCCGAAGAAACCGCCATAGACCGAGGTCAGGAATTGCGCCAGCGATCCGGCGAGCGAGCCGAGCGAGGCCTGGCGCTCCGGTCCGGCCGCCGGCTTCAGCCACGGACCGGCCGCGAACAGGGCGGTCGCGGCGATCAGCAGCCAGGGCACAAGCGCGCGGAAGGACGTGTTGGAGAGCGCCAGCAGAATGAGCGAACCGGCCAGCGCGCCAAAGCCGGATATCACGCAGAGCACAAGTGCTTGGCGCCAGAAATGCCTGATGTCGTTGAGATAGGCGAGCGTCGAGGTGATGTAGCCCGGAAACTGTGTCACCGAGGACGTTGCGTTGGCGACGATCGGCGGCAGGCCGACCAGCGTCATGGCACCGAAGGTGACGAAAGTGCCGCCGCCGGCGACGGCGTTCACCGCGCCCGAGACAAAGCCTGCTAAGAAGAGCAGGACGGCATCGAAGAATGTCATCGAGGGAGGCCTGGGAAATAGCTTTCTCCGACTTAGAAAGCTTGCATGGCGCGCGCAACCCGGCACCGAGGCAATAATGATGGGGCCATAGTTTTCAAAAATTAGGCGTCAAAGGCGTGACAAAGCGCCGAAATAGCTGTATGTCGCCGCCCGAACCGGAAGAACGATCTTCCGGACCCGTCAACAAATGGCGGTGTAGCCGTCCCTGTCCGATGCCCCCGATTTGAATGTCTGGGCAAAGGACATAGCCGAGCGGTCATTGGAACTGCAAGGCAAGTCGAGGACGCTCTGGCTGTCGGAAGAACAAGAAGTGGATATTTGAGATGGATCTCATCCGTCAGCTCGAGGCCGAGCAGGCCGCCAAGATCGAAGCCAAGCGCAAGCTGCCCGAATTCCAGCCTGGCGACACCGTGCGCGTCCAGGTGCGCGTCACCGAAGGCAGCCGCACCCGCGTCCAGGCCTATGAGGGCGTCGTCATCGCCCGTTCCGGCTCCGGCTTCCAGGAGAATTTCACCGTCCGCAAGATTTCCTACGGCGAAGGCGTCGAGCGCGTGTTCCCGGTCTACTCGCCGATGGTCGAAGGCGTCGAGATCGTGCGCCGTGGCAAGGTGCGCCGCGCCAAGCTCTATTACCTGCGGGACCGTCGCGGCAAGTCGGCCCGCATTTCGGAAAACACCGGCGTGCGCGCCCGCAAGCTGAACGATGAAGAGCGTGATGCGCTGAACGCCGAACGCGCCCGCATCGAGGCCGAGAAGGTCGCCGCCGCCGAGGCGCTGGCTGCTGAGAAAGCCGCGCAGGACGCCGCCGAGAAGAAGGCTGCGGAGTCCGCGTCGGCCGAATAAGGCGCTTCCGCAGATTGTCTTGGAAAGGCGGCTTCGGCCGCCTTTTTCGATTGGATGTGCAGGCGGCGCTTGCCTGAAGCATGCCGCTGGATCGCGCCGAGCTGAAAGCCCTGCATGGCACGCTGACCCGGCTGGTCGCCGGGTTGCGCGAAGCGGTTGCGGATTGCGCGGATGGTCCGTCGCAGGCTGGGTTCGGGAAGCGTGCCGATCAGAGCATGGGAATCCGCTTTGGCGCTCATCGGTGCAGCGGATCGGCTTGCAAGGCGCTTGCGGAAAGCTAAAGTCGGCGCCGGTTTTTCTCTTGGGGCGAGCGTAGCGCCGCCAGTCACGTTCGGGAGTTCGTCATGATCAAGTCGAAACTGCTGCTGGCCGGCCTATTGGCCTGCCTTCTCGCGCCCGCTG
>NZ_RZST01000057.1:0-21640 GCF_003997575.1 Mesorhizobium sp. M1A.F.Ca.IN.022.07.1.1 | reverse complement strand
ATGCGAAGTGGTGCGCGATCCGCGCACGCATCGCTATTCGTCCTCGCGCGGCATTCCGGGCCTCCGCCGCGCCCAGGCGAACTACTATGCCCGCCGCTTCGGCGTGAAGCTCAATCCCGACACGCAAGTGGTGGCGACGCTCGGCTCGAAGGAGGGCTTTGCCAACATGGCGCAGGCGATCACCGCGCCCGGCGACGTCATCCTGTGCCCCAATCCGACCTATCCGATCCACGCCTTCGGCTTCATCATGTCGGGCGGCGTCATCCGCTCGCTGCAGGTGGAACCGGATGACGGCTTCATCCCGGCGGTCGAGCGTGGCATCCGCCATTCGATTCCGAGGCCGCTGGCGCTGATCCTCAACTATCCGTCGAACCCGACGGCGCTTGTCGCCTCGCTCGATTTCTACAAGGACGTGGTCGCCTTCGCGAAGAAGAACGACATCATCATCCTGTCGGACCTTGCCTATTCCGAGATCTATTTCGACGGCAATCCGCCGCCTTCGGTGCTCCAGGTTCCAGGGGCGATGGATGTCTGCGTCGAGTTCACCTCGATGTCGAAGACTTTTTCCATGCCCGGCTGGCGTATGGGCTTCGCGGTCGGCAACGAGCGGCTGATCGCGGCGCTGACGCGCGTCAAATCCTATCTCGACTACGGCGCCTTCACGCCGATCCAGGTGGCGGCGGCGCATGCGCTCAACGGCGACGGTGCCGACATCGCCGAGGTGCGTGAGGTCTATCACAAGCGGCGCGATGTGATGGTCGATTCCTTCGGCCGTGCCGGCTGGACCATTCCGGCGCCGGCTGCCTCGATGTTCGCCTGGGCGCCGATTCCGGAACAGTTCCGCCAGCTCGGCTCGCTCGAATTCTCCAAGCTGCTCATCGAGCACGCCGACGTCGCGGTAGCGCCGGGCATCGGCTTCGGTGAGCACGGCGACGATTTCGTTCGTGTGGCGCTGGTCGAGAACGAGCACCGGATCCGCCAGGCGGCGCGCAACATCAAGCGCTTCCTGGCCTCGACCGCCAAGCAGCCCAACAATGTTGTGCCGCTCACCGCGCGCCGCTGAATTCACCGCACATCACACCGACCAATCTTTGAGGGGCGTCGCCGGACATGGCTGAAGCGTTGCGTGTTGGAATTGCCGGCCTTGGCACGGTGGGCGCCTCGGTGGCGCGCGTGCTCAACGACAAGGCCGCCGAGCTCACCCGCCAGTGCGGTCGCGACATTGTCGTCACAGCGGTTTCGGCGCGCGATCCGAAGCGGGACCGCGGTGTCGATCTGGGCGACACCAAATGGTTCGACGATGCCGCGAAGATGGCCGAGAAGGCCGACATCGATGTCTTCGTCGAGCTGATCGGCGGCGACGAAGGGCCAGCGCGTGCATCGGTGAAGGCGGCGCTCGAGGCCGGCCGCCATGTCGTGACGGCCAACAAGGCGCTGTTGGCCAAGCACGGCGTGCAACTCGCCGAGATCGCCGAGAAGAAGGGCGTGCTGCTCAACTACGAGGCTGCGGTGGCCGGCGGCATCCCGGTCATCAAGACGATGCGCGAGGCGATGGCCGGCAACCAAGTCAGCCGCGTCTTCGGCATCCTTAACGGCACCTGCAACTACATTCTGACCCGCATGGAGGCCGAAGGCATCTCTTTCGATGCCTGCCTCAAGGACGCGCAGCGCCTCGGCTATGCCGAAGCCGACCCGACCTTCGACATCGAAGGCCATGACACGGCGCACAAGCTGTCGATCCTGACCAGCCTTGCGTTCGGCACGAAGATTGCCGCCAACGACATCTACATGGAGGGCATCTCCAACATCACCCAGGCCGACATTCGCGCGGCAGCCGAGCTCGGCTACCGCATCAAGCTGCTCGGCGTCGCGCAGCGCACCGACAGCGGCATCGAGCAGCGCGTCCATCCGACCATGGTGCCGACGGCCTCGGTCATCGCGCAGGTGCATGGCGTCACCAATGCCGTGGCGATCGAGACCGACATCCTGGGCGAGCTTTTGCTCTCCGGCCCCGGCGCCGGGGGCAATGCCACCGCCTCGGCGGTGGTCGGCGACATTGCCGATATCGCCAAGAGCCGGCCGGGCTTCCAGCACGGGCCGGTCTTCGGCTGGCCGGCGAAGGAATTGAAGCCCTACAGGAAAGCGCAGATGCGCAGCCATGCCGGCGGCTATTTCATCCGGCTCACCGTGCACGACCGCATCGGCGTCTTCGCGGCGATCGCCAAGCGCATGGCCGACAACGATATTTCACTGGAATCGATCGTCCAGCAGGCCGCCGGGCCGGCTACCGAAGCGCAGAAGACCGTCATCCTCGTCACCCACGAGACAACGGAAGCGGCGGTGCGCAAGGCGGTCGAAGGCGTCACCAAGGACGGCCATCTCACCGACAAGCCGCAGGTGATCCGCATCGAGCGGGCGGAATAGCTCGAGTCATACTTCACGTTTAATCGATTGATATTGCTGCCATTTCAAAAATTGACATGGCAAGTCTTGCCGTTGTCATGGAGCTTTGCGAGAAGAAGCGCGCTTCGGGCGGGAGGCACAGCGCAGTTTCAACGAGGAATGCCCATCCATGAACATGGCCCAAAACATCGCAGCCGGCCTCGATCGTATCCTCACCATGGAAGTGGTGCGTGTGACCGAGAGGGCCGCGGTCGCCGCTGCCAGGCTGCGCGGTCGCGGCGATGAGAAGGCGGCCGACCAGGTCGCGGTCGATGCGATGCGCCAGGAACTCAACCGGTTGCCCATCAAGGGAACCGTGGTCATCGGCGAGGGCGAGCGCGACGAGGCGCCGATGCTCTATATCGGCGAAGAGGTCGGCACCGGCAAAGGCCCGGTGGTCGACATCGCGCTCGATCCGCTCGAAGCCACGACGATCTGCGCCAAGAACCTGCCCAACGCGCTTGCCGTCATCGCCATCGCGGAAAAGGGCAGCCTGCTGTTCGCGCCCGACGTCTACATGGACAAGATCGCCATCGGGCCGGGATACCCGGACAGCCTGATCGACATCGACGCGCCGCCGGCCGAGAACATCGCCAATCTCGCCAAGGCCAAGGGCGTGGCGGTGCCCGACATCACCGCCTGCATCCTCGACCGGCCGCGCCATGCCAAGCTGATCGACGCGGTGCGGGCCACGGGCGCCGCCATCCGGCTGATCGGCGACGGCGACGTCGCCGGCGTCATCCACACCACCGATCCGGAAGAGACCGGCATCGACATCTATCTCGGCACCGGCGGCGCGCCGGAAGGGGTGCTGGCCGCGGCGGCGCTTCGCTGCACGGGCGGACAGATGCAGGGCCGGCTGATCCTCGACACGCCGGAGAAGATTGCACGAGCCGAAAAGATGGGCATTTCGGATCCGAAGCGGGTCTATCGCGCGCAGGACATGGCGCGCGGCGACGTGCTGTTCGCGGCGACCGGCGTCACCGACGGCAATCTGCTCGGCGGGGTGAAGTTCGGGCGCACCTTCATCACCACTCACACCATCGTGCTGCGCTCGTCCTCGCGCACAGTGCGCGAGATCAAGGCTCGTCACCAGGATCTGGAAAAGTTCTGATTTCGTCCTTGTAGACACTTTCGCGCAATTACGGCCGGAGCGCCCTTCCACAGTTTTCCGGGGTGGTTCGCTTTCCCGCAATTGCTAGGGCTGTCGCATCTTGATATCTGCCGAAAGATGGTGTGCAGACGGCGCGTCTCATGATGGGCGAGAGACGCTTCTTCCTCGATGTCAGGCAGTCGGCGACCGGTGTTTCCTGGGAGCACCGGCTGACCGAGCGGCAGGACATGGCCGCTTTGGCCATCGCGCAGGGTCATGGCGTGCCGGACATCGTCGCAAGGGTGCTGGCTGGGCGCGGCGTGACGGTCGAGCAGACCGAGCGCTTCCTCGATCCGACCATTCGCGAGCTTTTGCCGAACCCGGCCTCGCTGACCGACATGGAGAAGGCGGCGGCGCGCATCGCGGATGCGGTCGTGGCCGGCGAGAAGGTGGCGATCTTCGGCGACTATGATGTCGACGGCGCCGCGTCGTCGGCGCTGCTGAAGCGCTTCCTGGCGCATTTTTCGGTGCCGTCCGAGATCTATATCCCCGACCGCATCTTCGAAGGCTACGGCCCGAATCCGGAAGCCATGCGCGAACTGATCTCGCGCGGCGCGAAGCTGATCGTCACCGTCGACTGCGGCACCAACAGCGCCGTGTCGATCGAGGCGGCGAAAGATGCCGGCGCCGATGTCGTGGTGCTCGACCATCACCAGGTCGGCGGACCGCTGCCGGCGGCGGACGCGGTGGTCAATCCGAATCGGGAGGACGACCTTTCGGGGCAGGGGCATCTCTGCGCCGCCGGTGTGGTCTTCCTGTGCCTGGTCCAGACGGCGAGGGTGCTTCGCGAACGGTTGCCGAACGCCGCGCCGGTCGATCTGCTTTCGCTGCTCGACCTTGCCGCGCTGGCGACCGTTTGCGACGTGGTGCCGCTCACCGGCGTCAACCGCGCTTTCGTAGTCAAGGGGCTGCAGGCGGCGCGCCAGCAGAAGAATGAGGGGCTGGCGGCGCTTGCGCGGGTCGCGCGCATCGGCGAGCCGATAAACACCTTCCATCTCGCCTATCTGATCGGGCCGCGCATCAATGCCGGCGGGCGCATCGGCGATGCCGCGCTCGGCAGCAGGCTGCTTGCCACCGAGGATCCTGTTGAAGCCGCAAGCATTGCCGAGACGCTCGACCGGCTGAACCAGGAACGGCAGCAGATGGAACTGGAGATGCTGGCGCAGGCGCGCGCCGAGGCCGATGCGGAGCTTGCCGGCGGCACCGGCCCTGGCATCGTCGTGACCGCCAGCAACAGCTGGCATCCCGGCATCGTCGGGCTGCTGGCCTCGCGGCTCAAGGAACATGCGCGCCGTCCCGCTTTCGCCATCGCCTTCAATGCCAATGGGATCGGCACCGGCTCGGGGCGCTCGGTCTCCGGTTTCGATCTCGGCCGGCTGGTGCGCGAGGCGGCGCAGGCCGGCCTGATCGCCAAGGGCGGCGGTCACGGCATGGCGGCAGGCATCACCGTGGAACGTGCCAAGCTCGGCGCGCTTCGGGCTTTCTTCGAGGAGCGCGCTGCGGCGGATGTGTTCCGGCTGCAGAGCGAGGAAAGCCTCGCGATTGACGGCGCCTTAGCCGCCGAGGGCGCGACGCTGGCGCTTCTCGACGCGCTGGAGAAAGCCGGCCCGTTCGGCGCCGGACACATCGCGCCGGTGTTTGTGCTGCCGCGCCACCGACTTATCGATGCGCGGCCGATCGGCACCAACCACATCCGCGCCGACCTGCAGTCGCAAAGCGGCGGCAACCTCCAGGCGATCGCGTTCCGCGCCGTCGACACCGCGCTCGGCGAATTCCTGTTCAAGAACAGGGGCAAGACCGTGCACATAGCCGGTTCGCTGTCGGGCAATTACTGGAACGGCAACCGCTCAGTGCAATTTCGCATCACAGATGCCGCGATTGCTTGACTGACGCTTCGGATCAGGCGAGCACCGTCTGCAGCCGCCGCAATTCGCTGATCTGGGACATGGTCGCCTGATAGCCGATGCGGATCGCCTCGTCGGCGCGGTGGAACTCGGTCAGTCCGATATGGCTGAGCTTCGGCTGCAGCGACATGTCGGGCGGATCGCCGGCGAGCCTGGCGCGCGAAATCCGGTCCTGGATGATGTTGAAGGCCTCGACCATGACGCCGGTGATGCCGAGGCGGGTCTGGTGCGGCGGGTGCTGGGGATTGACCTGACCGGGACGCGGCGCGTCGTTCTCGATGACGAGTTCGCCCGCGCTGTGCTTGATCACGGCGGCACGCCCAAACAGATCGTAGTGGAGGTTGACGGCAACGACCAGCGGCTGCTCGTAAGCACGGCAGACCGAGACCGGCACCGGATTGACCAGCGCGCCGTCGACCAGCACGCGCCCGTTGCAGTTCACGGGCTCGAAGACGCCGGGCAACGCGTAGGACGCGCGCATGGCGGTGATGAGCGAACCTTTCGACAGCCAGATTTCGTGGCCGGTGCGGATTTCGGAAGCGACGGCGACGAAGGGCTTCGACAGTTCCTCAAAACGGATACCGTCGACATGTTCGCGCAGCCGCGCATCGAGCTTCATGCCACCGAACAGGCCGCTGCCGCGCAGATTGAGATCGAGCAGTCCGAAGAGGCGCCGCTTGGTCAGGCTTCTGGCGAACTCTTCCAGTTCGTCCAATTTGCCGGCAAGATAGCAGCCGCCGACCAGCGCGCCGATCGACGTGCCTGCGATCATCGAAACTTCGATGCCCGCTTCGTCCAGCGCGCGCAGCACGCCGATATGGGCCCAGCCACGCGCACAGCCGCCGCCGAGCGCCAGCGAGATGCCCATCTTCTTCGCCGATTTCGGATCGAGCACGCCGCCGGACGATGCAAGGCCGTTGGCCTCCTGAACGTCAGGTCTGCTGCGCAATGACGCCCATTCGAGCATCATGATCTCCCTTGTCCCGTGTCCCTTCTATCACAAGGATGTTTGAGAATAGTGAATATGAGTGGTTTGTGAATATCGAATGGTTCACACCGGCTTCCGATACGTTTCTTGCGCATCGAACAGCGGCTTGCTGCCATCGTCGGCAAGCACCGCCTTGCCGTCGCTGAGCCCCACCGTCCGATAAAAGCAGGAACGCCTACCGGTGTGACAAGTTGCGTCCTGGCCCAATACTTTGACGCGCAACCATATCGCGTCCTGGTCACAATCCGTGCGCATCTCGACGACGCATTGGACGTTGCCCGAGGTCTCGCCCTTTTTCCACAGCGCGTTGCGGGAACGCGACCAATAGTGGGCGATGCCGGTTTCGAGCGTCAGCGCCAGCGCCTCGGCATTCATATGCGCGACCATCAAAAGCATGCCGTCGCCGGCGTCGGTGACGACGACGGTCACGAGGCCGGCAGCATCGAAGCGCGGAGAAAGGACGGTGCCTTCCTCCAGCGCCTTCTTGTCTGCCGGGGCTTTGGGAAATTGCAGTGCCGACATTGCCGGTTCGTCTTTTTGTTGGACCATGATCTTATCCGAAAACCGGGTCCCACTTTTCGGGACCATGGTCTGAAGGCCGGCAGCAGCCGGCGATCAGGCACGCACCATGGTGACGAAACGCACCTGTTCTTCGGGCGTGTCCTTGAAGACGCCGGTGAAGGTAGAGGTGAGCGTGGTCGAGTCCTGCTTGCGGATGCCGCGCATGGCCATGCACATATGCTCGGCCTCGATCATGACGGCGACGCCGCGCGGGTTGAGCACGTCCTGGATGACGCCTGCGATTTGCGCCGTCATTGCTTCCTGCGTCTGCAGGCGATGGGCGAAGATGTCGACGACGCGCGCGATCTTGGACAGACCCACGACCTTGCCGTCCGGCAGGTAGCCGACATGCGCCTTGCCGATGATCGGCACCATGTGGTGCTCGCAATGGGAGTGGAACTTGATGTCCCTGACGATGACGAGATCGTCATAGCCGGCCACTTCCTCGAAAGTGCGGCCAAGCTCCTCGGCCGGGCACATGTCATAGCCGTTGAACATCTCGCGAAAAGCCTTGGTGACGCGCTTCGGCGTGTCGACAAGGCCCTCGCGATCAGGGTTGTCGCCGGTCCAGCGCAAAAGCGTGCGCACGGCGGCTTCGACCTCGGCCTCGCTTGGGCGATCGGTGACAGGCTTCTCCATATAGGAGGAAGGGGGCATGAGTTTCTTGATGACGGCATCCATAAAGGCGTCTCCCGTAGTCCCACTCAGAGGTGGGACGAGTTGAACGGACCACGACCTTTCGGGTGAAACTCGCCCGGTTTCCAGCCCGTAAGCGGCGTGAACAGATGAGCAATGACAATGGCTTGAGTTTGCCTTGTCGATGCCCGGCTGCCATCATTATATATGGTCGTGCACAGCGAAAGGAAGACGCAACAGCGGCAAAGCCTGTTCGCTTGGCGGCGACGGATTGGAAAAAATGATCGACGACGTCTACAATGCGAAAATCCTGAGCTTCGCCGGAAACATCGCCAAGATCGGCCGGCTCGACCACCCCGATGCGACCGCCAGAGCGCATTCCAAACTGTGCGGCTCGACCGTTACCGTCGACCTCAAAATGAATGGCGACGTGGTGACCGATTTCGCTCATGACGTGAAGGCCTGCGCGCTTGGTCAGGCATCCTCCTCGATCATGGCCCAGCATGTCATCGGCGCGAATGCCGACGAGCTGCGCGCGGTGCGCGAAACCATGCTGAAGATGCTCAAGGAAAACGGCGCGCCGCCGGAAGGCCGGTTCGCCGATCTGAAATATCTGGAGCCGGTGCGCGACTACAAGGCACGTCACGCCTCGACCATGCTGACCTTCGATGCAGTGGTCGACGCGATCGGCCAGATCGAGAAGAAGCGCGCCAGCGAGGCGGCTTGAGGGCGATCTCCTGGCTGCTTGCCTGTTATGGCGAACTCGCTTGGTATCCCGGCGCCATGTCGAGTGGACCGACCGGCGTCCCGTCCGGCCTTCCCCGCGATGACCGATAAAAGGTCGTTGCGTTCCCGGCTCGAAACCCACATCTAACGCACAAGGAAGCTGGCTGCGGAGAAGTGCGGATGGGAGACCATCCAGGACATATCCATGGTGTCCGGCCGGTCCGGCATGGGCGAAACTGGCAGGGACCCTGGCGCAAGACGCCGGGCCGCGTCCTCGGCACGTCGCTCGTGCGCCTCTACCAGTTGACGCTTTCCGGCTTCGTCGGCAATAGCTGCCGGCATCTGCCGACCTGTTCCGAATACGCGCATGAGGCAATCGCCCGCCATGGATTGTGGACCGGGGGCTGGCTGGCGCTGTTCCGGGTCTCGCGTTGTGGGCCGTTCGGGACGCATGGCATCGACCGCGTGCCGGAGACGCTTGCGCCGCGCTATGTCTGGTTCATGCCGTGGCGCTATTGGCAGATCGGCAGGAAGCACGGCGACGCAGATGGCTGACTATGTCAGCGCTTCGCAGCCCGTGTTTACGATCCGGTAGGGTTAACGTCAGCCTGCACAAACACTGCCAATTTGAGACAAAATCGAGACAAGAGGCCTCGCTAAGCCGCTCCGCGTAATCCCTTTCCCGGAGTGAGCTTCGATGCGCCATATGGACCGCTATCCGTTCTTCATTGCCATTATTCTGTTCCTGCTGGCCTGGATTCTCGGCCTGCCGATGCGGGCGCAGTCAGCGCCGCTCAAAGACATCCACTGCACTTTGATCGAGGACTCGGCGAGCGGCTCGACGCTTTGCCAGGATGGCTTCCGCGACGAGCGCGTCAGCCCGGCTTCGATCTTGCCGAAGGGGCTCGCGACGCGGGCGGCTTCCTGAACGATCTTCCCGGGCTCATCAAATAGAACGGCTTGCGGCTTTACGGCGGCGGAAACTCCTCATAAAAGACTGCCGCCCGCCAGCGTCCAAGTGATTGGCGCCTCCGGCCAACCCTGCATGCTCCAGCACATTCCTGCGACATGCATCTACCACCCGCGCTCGTTTGCGGGACTGGATAGGACAACTCTGATGATGCTGAATTCCGTCTCCCTGACATTTCCCGATGGTTCCGTCCGCGAGTACGACGCCGCGATGACCGGCGCCGCCCTTGCCGAATCGATCTCCAAATCGCTGGCGAAAAAGGCTGTTGCCTATAGCCTCGACGGCACCCTCCGCGATCTTTCCGATCCGCTCGGCGGGTCCGGCAAGGTCGAGATCATCACCCGCGAGGATCCGCGCGCGCTGGAACTCATCCGCCACGACGCGGCGCACGTGCTGGCCGAGGCGGTGCAGGAACTTTGGCCAGGAACGCAGGTGACCATCGGGCCGGTGATCGAGAACGGGTTCTATTACGACTTCGCGCGCAACGAGCCGTTCACCCCGGACGATTTCCCGGTGATCGAGAAGAAGATGCGCGAGATCATCGCCCGCAACAGGCCGTTCACCAAGGAAGTGTGGTCGCGCGAGAAGGCGAAGAAGGTCTTTGCCGACAAGGGCGAGCGCTACAAGGTCGAGCTGATCGACGCTATCCCCGAGGATCAGGATATCAAGATCTACGCGCAGGGCGACTGGTTCGATCTCTGCCGCGGTCCGCACATGGCTTCGACCGGGCAGATCGGCAACGCCTTCAAGTTGATGAAGGTGGCGGGCGCCTATTGGCGCGGCGATTCCAACAACCCGATGCTGACGCGCATCTACGGTACCGCCTTTGCCGACCAGGCGCAGCTCGAGGCATACCAGATGCTGCTGGAGGAAGCCGAGAAGCGCGATCATCGCAAGCTCGGCCGCGAGATGGATTTGTTCCATTTTCAGGAGGAGGGACCGGGCGTCGTCTTCTGGCACGCCAAGGGCTGGAAGATGTTCCAGAACCTGGTCAACTACATGCGCCGCCGCCTCGACGAGCACGGCTACCAGGAAGTCAACGCGCCGCAGGTGCTGGACAAGAGCCTGTGGGAGACGTCCGGCCACTGGGGCTGGTATCGCGACGCGATGTTCAAGGTGACCGTCGCCGGTGACGACACCGACGACGACCGCGTCTTCGCGCTGAAGCCGATGAACTGCCCCGGCCATGTACAGATCTTCAAGCATGGGTTGAAGTCCTACCGTGAACTGCCCGTAAAGCTTGCGGAGTTCGGCAATGTGCACCGCTACGAACCGTCGGGCGCGCTGCATGGGCTGATGCGTGTGCGCGGCTTCACTCAGGACGATGCGCATATCTTCTGCACCGAGGAGCAACTCGCCGCGGAATGCCTGCGCATCAACGATCTAATCTTGTCGACCTATGCCGATTTCGGCTTCGACGAGGTCGCGGTGAAGCTGTCGACGCGGCCCGACAAGCGCGTCGGCACAGACGAGGCCTGGGATCATGCCGAGGCGATCATGAGCAATGTGCTGGAGACGATCCGCACGCGCTCCGGCAATCGCATCAAGACCTCGGTCAATCCGGGCGAGGGTGCCTTCTACGGGCCGAAGTTCGAATATGTGCTGAAGGACGCCATCGGCCGCGAATGGCAGTGCGGCACCACCCAGGTCGACTTCAACCTGCCGGAACGCTTCGGCGCCTTCTATATCGGCTCGGATTCGGAGAAGAAGCAGCCGGTCATGGTGCATCGCGCGGTGTGCGGCTCGATGGAACGCTTCCTCGGCATCCTGATCGAGAACTATTCCGGCCATTTCCCGCTGTGGTTCGCGCCGCTGCAGGTGGTGGTGGCGACGATCACCTCCGACGCGGATGAGTATGCCACGAAAGTGGTCGAGCGGCTGAAGGCTGCGGGGCTGCTCGCCGAAACCGATCTGCGCAACGAGAAGATCAACTACAAGGTGCGCGAGCACAGCCTGGCCAAGGTTCCGGTCATTCTCGTTTGCGGCAAGCGGGAGGCGGAAGAGGAAACCGTCAATGTCCGCCGTCTCGGCTCCCGCGACCAGGAATCGCTGAAGCTCGGCGACGCCGTGAAATTGCTGGCGGACGAGGCCGTCTCTCCGGACCGCAAGCGCCGCGCGGCCTAAAATCGTTAATCTCCAATCGCTTCTCGAATGGCGGTGGCACATAGTCCACCGCCATCTTCACACGCCTGTCACGCCAACCTTGTAACCGAGCCGCCATGCTCAAGCTGAAATCGCGGGGGAAGCCGTTTCCCGAGCTCTCCTACGCCAACCGGCATCAGCCGGCGCTGACGCGGTGGTTCATCCATTCCGTCGAAGGCCTGTCGGGCCGCGACCGCTTTGCCGTGCTCTACGACTTGTGGCGGCGCCAGGTCGCTCCAACGGGCGAACGTGTGTTCAGCCGCATGCTGGACTTGATCGACGTCAGGGTGCACCACGCCGGCCGTTGGCCGCCGGCAAATGTGCCGGCCAGTCCGCTGGTGATCGTCGCCAACCATCCCTTCGGCATCGGCGACGGCATTGCAGTGCTGTCGCTCGCCGAGCAGCTCGGCCGTCCGTTCCGGGTCATGATCCACAAGGACCTGCTCAGGATCCGCGAGATGGAAGCCTATTCGCTGCCGATCGATTTTTCCGAGAGCAAGGAAGCGCTGAAGAACAACATGGCCGTGCGCCACGAGGCGGTGCGGCTGTTGAAGGCAGGCGTCACCATCGTCGTTTTTCCGGCCGGCGGCGTCGCCACGGCGCCGAAGGGGTTCGGCCGGGCGATCGACCTGCCGTGGAAGATGTTTCCGGCCAAGCTCATCCAGGAGGCCAAGGCCTCGGTCATCCCTTTGCATTTCTCCGGCCAGAACGGCCGTCTGTTCCATCTCGTCAGTGGGCCGATGAACATGGCCGAGCGCGACAACCGCGTGGCGAAATTCGTCGGCAAGGCGTCGCTGACGCTGCGCACCTCCCTATTAATCCGCGAATTCGCCCGGCTGTCGGGCAAGGCGATCGAGGTGCGCATCGGCGATGTGCTGAAGTGGAGCGAGCTCGAACCGTTGCGCGACCGCAAGGCGCTGCTCGACAGGCTCTACCAAGCGGTTTTCGATCTCGCTCCGGCGGCGGCGCGGCGCGGACGCACGCCGTTTCTAACCAAGCGGATGCGCAAAGCCGCCTGAGCAGCTTAGTCCGCGCCCTCCTCGGGATCGATGGCGGACGATTCGTTGGCCACGACCTCGATTTCCTGGTTCTGGCCGGCCACGACGGTGAAATCCTTCTGGTAGATGCGGTCGCGGTTCTTGGCGATGATGGTGTATTGGCCTTCGGCCAGCACCATCGAGGCGAAGGCGCCGACGGCTTCCTTGATCGGATCGCCGGATTCATTGAGCAGCGACCAGGAGGTGTCGGCAATGGCTTCGCCGCCGGGCTCGCGCACCAGCTTCATCGTCATCTCGGCCGCGCGGTGCTCGACGGTGGCCTCGGTCAGCTTGCCGGCCTCGACGCGGATATCGGAGCGGATCACGGCGTTGACCGCGCCATAGGTGGAGACGACATGGTAGGTGCCTGCATTCAGCCGCACCACCGTGTTCGGCTCGACATCGGGGGCGATCAGCGCGCGGTCGCCATTGGCCTCGGCCTGGCCCTCATAGATCGCGAAGCGGAGCTTCTTTGGCGCGATGTGCGCGCCGCCGGACGTCACCGCATCGAGCTTCAAGCCGCCGGCATCGAGAACGAGGCTCTCTCGCTTTGCGTCCTTGCCGACGGTGATGCGCTTGGTGGCGCCGGCCCGTCCGTAAGAGGCGTGGACCAGGTAGCTGCCGGGGTCGAGCTGGAACACCGCCGTGCCGCCATGCGCGGACGCGACCATCGGCAGCTTGCCGTCGCTGGCCGGTTCCGGCTTGAAGACGCGCCAGACGATGCCGCGGGTGATGTCGGCGCCCTTGTCGGTCAGTTGCGCAGAAAGGGTGATCGCTCCGCCGCTGCCAAGCGCCAGCGACCGCTCGCTCTTCGGCGTCGCATAGCTCGAAATGCCCGGCAACTTGATATTGCCGACATCGTTGGCGTTCTGGGCCAGCGCGAACGAAACCGGCACCGCAAGCAACGCGGCGATGAGCCCGACCACGAAAAGGCGCAGAGTCCCCTCAAACATGCCTTGCGTTGAAGCCCAAGGCGGTGGCAATTTCAAGGCTCAAGAGCCTGCCGCCCTCCGCCAGGGCTCTTTATCCGGCGTATAATTGCGCCATTGCCCGAGCCGCCCGATCTCCCGATGGCGCGCTTCAGCTCAAAATCGAATGCTAGGAGACTTGCGCCCATGGCGTCGCCGATCATCGACTTCCTGCTGACCCGCAGTTCAGCGCCGATTCCGGACCTCAAGGAGCCGGCGCCGAGCGATGCGGAAATCGCCACGATGATCGCCGCGGCATCGCGGGTACCAGACCATGGCCGCCTTGAGCCCTGGCGGTTTATCGTCTACCGCGGCGAGGCGCGGGTCGAGATCGGCAAGAAGCTCGCGGTGCTTGCCGAGCAGCGCGAAGGACCGTTGCCGGAGGGGCGCCGCAACCAGGAACTGGCGCGCTTCTCGCGCGCCCCGCTGGTGATCGGCGTCGTCTCCGTGCCGCGGGAGAACCCAAAGATCCCGCAATGGGAGATGTTCCTGTCGGGTGGAATGGCGGCTATGAATCTGATGATCGCGGCCAACGCGCTGGGCTATGGCACCAACATGATCAGCAACTGGTATTCCGACGTTGCGGAGGGCAGGGCGATCCTCGGGCTGTCGCCGCAGGAGCGCGTCATCGGCTTCGTCCATATCGGCTCGTACCAGGGACCGGCGCCGGAGCGGCCGCGGCCCGATCCGGCGAAGCTCTATGCCGATTATGCCGGGCCGTGGGCCGGCTGAGATGTTCTACGAGCCATCCAAGGGGCACGGCCTGCCGCACGATCCGTCGAAGGCGATCGTTGCACCCCGCCCGATCGGATGGATCTCGACATTGAACAAGGCCGGTGAGATCAACCTGGCGCCCTATTCCTTCTTCAATGCCTTTTCGACGCGGCCTTTCATCCTCTGGTTCTCATCCGAAGGCGCGAAGGACAGCGCCACCTTCGCTGAAGAAACCGGCGAATTCGTCGCCAATCTCGTCAGCCGCGAGCTTGCCGAGAAGATGAACCGCACCGCCGTCGATGCGCCGCGCGGCGTCAGCGAGTTCGCCTATGCCGATCTCGCCATGGCGCCGTCGCGCCTCGTCGCGCCGCCGCGCGTGGCGGAAGCGCCCGCCGCCCTCGAATGCAAGGTGACCGAGATATTTCGGCCGCGGGCACTGGATGGCGCCGAGACCAGCGCCATCGTCGTCGCCGGCGAGGTCGTCGGGGTCCACATCGACGATGCTTATCTCAGGGACGGCCTGTTCGACATCGTCAGGGCCGGCAATGTCGCCCGGCTCGGCTATATGGACTATGCCAGCGTGAACGAGATTTTCTCGATGCGGCGGCCGCGCTGGAGCAAGGATTAACCGAAAGGGCTACACGGCTCACGTCCGCTACAAACTGATCCCCATGGTCTGGCAATTGGCGGTTCAGGCTGAAAGTCCCGCCGCTCTCGCTCGTGCCAGCAGCCGCTCCGCAAGCCGCAGGTGCGGCCGATCATACATCTTGCCGTCGATGCCGACGACGCCCGGATTTCCCGCCGCCGCGAAGGCGTCGACGATCGCCCGCGATCGTTCGACCGCTTCCGGCGACGGCGTGAAAGCGGCGTTGATGACCGGCACCTGCGCCGGATGGATCGCCATCTTGCCGGTAAAGCCGTCGCGCTCGGCTTCTCTGCATTCGGCTTCGAAAGCGGCCATGTCGCGGAAATCCGGAAAGACGGTATCGATCGCGGCGATTTCCGCCGCTCCGGCGGCCAGGATGGTCGTCGCGCGCGCCAGGCGGAAGACGTCGGTGTAGCGGCCGCTCTCGTCGCGCGCCGAACGCGCGCCGATTGCGGCCGACAGATCTTCTGCGCCCCAGGTAAGTCCGGCAAGCCGGCTGCTTGCTCCGGCGTAGCTCGCGGCAGCCAGCAGGCCGGATGCGGTTTCGGTGATGATCGGCAGGATCTTTATGCCGCCATCCGGCAAGCCGCTTTCGGCCTCGTGCACCCGAAGCTTGGCCGCGAGCTGCTGGACATCCTGTCCGCTGTTCGACTTCGGCAGCATGATGCCGTCGGGTTTCACCGGGACGAGCGCCGCAAGATCATCGTCGGTCAGGCCGGTCGACAGATCGTTGACGCGTACGTAGATGTCGGAGCTGGTCTGCTGTCGGTGGCCGGCGATGAGGTTCGCCGCGACTTTGCGGGCGGCCGCCTTGTTGCCGGCGGCGACCGAATCCTCAAGGTCGACGATGACCACGTCGGCGCCGGCGCCAAAGCCCTTTTCCAGCTTGCGCTCGGAATCGCCCGGCACGAAGAGCAGCGAGCGCATCAGGACGCCTTCTTCATCATCATCGCCTGCCTCGTGCATTTGGCGACAAGAACATCGTTCTGATTATAGGCGCGGTGCTCGAATTCGACGATGCCGCGATCGGGCTTCGACCTGGACTCGCGCACCGAAACGACCGTCGTCTCGACGCGAATGGTGTCGCCGTGGAAAACCGGGTGCGGGAAGACGGTCTCCTTCATGCCGAGATTGGCGACAGTGGTGCCGACGGTGATATCGTTCACCGAGATGCCGATCATCAGGCCGAGCGTGAACAGCGAATTGACCAAGGGCTTGCCCCATTCGCTCTTCGCGGCGAAGTCGAAGTCGATGTGGAGCGGCTGCGGGTTCAGCGTCATCACCGAGAACAGCATGTTGTCGCTTTCGGTGACGGTCTTGCGCAGCGTGTGCCGGAAGACGCGGCCGGCGACGAACTCCTCCAGATAAAGCCCGGCCATGGTCGATCTCCTCCGCTATTCCTGTTTGATAGGCGTTGGTTGCAAAGCCATCAAGCCGGTTAAGAAACATGGTGAACCGTTCGTAAACCATTTTCAGCTTACCGTTCCCAACGGGGCCGAAACGTTTCGGCAAGGGCGTAGCTGATCGGCATGGTTGTTTCGCATTTTCTAAAGTGGATCGATAAGGCAAGGGTTTCCGAGCGCGCCGCCGCCGCGAGCGCGCTGGCCCGCGCCTACATCAATTCCGACCTGCCGTTCGAGGATCGCTGCGCCGCCGAGGCGGCGCTCACGCTGCTGCTCGACGACGTTTCCGCCAAGGTCCGGCAGGCGCTCGCCGAAGCGCTGTCGATGAGCCATCACGCCCCGCCGCAGGTGATCGCAGCACTCGCTTCCGACCAGCCGGAAGTGGCGGCGCTGGTGCTGGCGCGTTCGCCTTTGCTTACCGATGCCGATCTCATCGACCGCGTCGCCTGCGGCCAGAAGGCCACCCAAAAGCTGATAGCCAACCGTCCCGTCGTCTCGATGTCGCTGGCGGCAGCCATCGCCGAGATCGGCGAGCCGGAAGCCTGCGCCACGCTGATCGCCAACAGCGGCGCCGATATTGCATCGCTGAGTTTCCGCCGGATGGCCGAACGGCACGGCCACCTGCCGCTCGTGCGTGAGGCGCTGATCGCCGACGCGCGGCTTCCCGCCGACTGCCGGCACATGCTTCTGGTCAAGCTCGGCGAGACGCTGAAGGGATCGCCGCTGGTGCTGGCACTGATGGGAGCGGCACGGGCAGACCGCGTGATGCGCGACGCCTGCGTGAAGGCTTCGGTGACGCTGATCGAGGGCACCCGCGCCGGGGAGCACGCCGCGCTGATCGAGCATCTCAGACTGCGCGGCGATCTCACCGCGAGCTTCATCATCCGCACCGTCGCGCATGGCAAGGTCGACTTCTTCGGCTCGGCCCTGGTGGCGCTTGCCCAACAATCCGAGCAGCGGGTGAGGGCGTTGCTGGCCGGCGGGCACGACGTTGCGCTGCAGGCGCTGTTCCGCAGCGCAGGCCTCGCCGCCGTCACGCACGGCATCATCCTGTGCGCGCTCAAGATCTGGCGCGAGGTCGCCAACGGCAAGCGTGTCGCCGGCGTGCAGGAGGTGAGCTGGCTGATGCTGAAGGAACTCGGCGGGCAATCGGCCGAGGGCGATCTCGCCGGACTGGTGAAGTCGATCCATCTCGACGCGCTGCGCGAGAACGCGCGCGGGCATGCGCTGGCAATTGCCGCCGCCTAGCGCATGTCGGTATCAGGTGTGGCCGGCCTGGCGGCTTCCTGCTCGATGCTCACGTATCCCGGCCCGGCCCGTCTAAGGGTGCCCCCTTCGCGAAAAAATCCGGATAATCCTGCATCGCGGCAGCGATGATGCGCAGTGAGGCCGCGACCTGAAGCATTTCCGGCCGGTCGCTGCGACCGGCGATGCTCGCCGCATATTCCCGCGCCACGGCGATGGTCGAGGTCTGCGGCTCGCCATGCCTCCTGAACAGCAATTCCCGCGCCAGGCCGCGCAGGAAGCTGCCGATCGACTCGACCGTCTCGCGTGGCACGATGGAGTTCAGTTGCGCCTGGCGCAGCCGGAGCACTTCGAGGCCGACGGTCACGGCGGCAATGCTGCCGCCAAGAATAGGGTCGCCTTTCCTCCCGGTCTGCTGCAGTTGCGGCATCAACTGGTTGATCCGGTCATAGGCCAGGCTTTCGAAGGCCGAACGCCTGGGGACGCGCTCATGCACGCAAAGGCGCGCCAGGTCCTCGCGCATCGCCGTCGAGATGCGCTCAACAGTGGCCCAGGGATTGGCCGGCAGAACGACGATGAAGACGCCGATGGCGATCAGGATGCCGACCAGGATCGATGCCGATCCGGCGAAGAACGGGCCGGGATCATAGGTCATCATCTGGTGCGGGCTGAGAAAAGCCAAGAAATTGATGGCGAAGGCGGTGGCCACGCCGACATGCCGCGGATTGGCCATGCCGAGCGCTGCCGGCACCAGGATCGGCACGACAAAGAGGGTGAACCAGCCGAAGCCGGGCAGCGCCGGCATTGCGATCTGGCCGACGAGGAAAGCGAAAGGCAAAGCGAGGAGCGTTCCGGTGAAGAAGCCCCAGGCCGACTGAACCGGATCGGGACGCGCCGCGAACAGGCTGGAGACGACGGCGACGAGAATGACGGTGCCCGCCGCCTCCGACCATTTGGTGGTCAGCCAGAAGGCGGCCACCAGAAGCGTGGCGAGCGCGGCGCGCACCGCATTGCGCCAGGCCGCATGATAGTCGCGGTGCACGACCAGGGCCGGTTGCTGCCGCTCACGAGACGTTCGGGAAACCGGCGAGCGAAGCGCATCCAAGCCGCGCATCACCTGCTTCAGCGCCTCCGCGAAATCGGCGGCAATGGTGAGGCGGGTGATGGTGCCGACCTTGTCTTCACCGGGATCGGTGGCCACCGGCGCCGTTTCTCTTGCCCTGATCGCGATTGCCTCGAGCCGGGCCACCCATGGGCCGGTGTCGTCCAACGCGTCGCGCGTCGTAGCGAGTTCCCCGACGATTGCCTTCAACTCGCTGCGAACAGGGATGAGCGTCGCATTCTCCGGCGCGGCATGGGTATGCAGCGCGCGGGCCGCCGAGAGCGCCCACAGGAGCTGTCCGATCGTGCGCCGGACCGGATGGGCGCGGGTCGCGAAGCTCGGCGCTTCGAGGCGCGCATAGGTGCGCATTTCGGCAAGTGTCTGGGCATCGGTGATCAGCTTGCGCTGGAGAGCGGCAAGACCGGCCGGATCGCCGTCGGAAAAGGCGCCTGAGGCGTAGTCGGCGAGATCGAGAATGCTGCGTTTCAGCCTGGAGATGATGGCGTCCGCCGCGAGCTTCGGCAGGATCAGCCGGCTGGTGACGCCGGCGCAGACGATGCCGAGCACAATTTCGGCGCAGCGCGCGACAGCGAGATCGACGACGAGATGCGCCTGCCCGAATGCCGGCAGGCTGATGATCATCGCTGTATAGCCGGCAAGGGCGGCGCCATAGGCTTCCGGATTGCGCAGCAGCGAGGAAACGAGGGTGCTGACGCCGATCCATAGTGCCAGCACCGTCACCAAGAGCCAGGGATTGGTGCCGAACAGCGATGTGATGCCGATCGCCGCCAGGCCGCCGGCCAGCGTACCGAGCAGGCGGTAGAAGCCTTTCGCCAGCACCATGCCGGCGACCGGCTGCGCGACGATGAACACGGTCATCATCGCCCACTGCGGATGATCGAGCTTCAAGGCGTAAGCGGCAAGCAGCGCGATCAGCCCGGCAGAAACCGTTCGCAGGGCGAAGATCCAGTCCGAGCGCGTCGGCTGGGTCAGCTCACTTAACGGTGTCCCGGCTAGATCCTTCAGCCGCGTCCAGGTCACATGCAAGTCTCCGTCCCGGAGCCTGTTATGGACCAGTCCGCGTTCAGATATCCAGCACGTCGGCCTCGGCGAATTCGGCACGTTCCTGGATGAAGCGGAAGCGGGCCTCGGGCTTGGTGCCCATCAGCGCGTCGACGGCGTCCTTGGTCGCCTGCTCGGCATCGATCACGTCGACCCTGAGAAGCGTGCGCTTCCTCGGGTCCATCGTGGTTTCCTTGAGCTGCGAGGCCATCATCTCGCCAAGGCCCTTGAAGCGGCCGATCTCGACCTTGCCGCGCCCGGTGAATTCGGTGCGCAGCAATTCGTCCTTGTGCGCGTCGTCACGCGCATAGGCCACCTTACCGCCCTGACGGATCGAATAGAGCGGCGGCACAGCCATATAGAGGTGGCCACCGCGGATCAGGTTCGGCATCTCCTGGTAGAAGAAGGTGATCAAAAGCGAAGCGATATGCGCGCCGTCAACGTCGGCGTCGGTCATGATGATCACGCGGTCGTAGCGCAGGTCCTCGTCGCGATATTTCGAGCGGGTGCCGCAGCCGAGCGCCTGGATCAGGTCGGAAATCTGCTGGTTGGCGGCAAGCTTGTCGTTGCCGGCGCTGGCGACGTTGAGGATCTTGCCGCGCAGCGGCAGCACCGCCTGGCTGGCGCGGTCGCGCGCCTGCTTGGCCGAGCCTCCGGCCGAGTCGCCCTCCACGATGAAGATCTCGGCGCCGGCCGCGGCGTTCTGCGTGCAGTCGGCGAGCTTGCCCGGCAGGCGCAGCTTGCGTACCGCGCTCTTGCGCGACACTTCCTTTTCCTGGCGCCGGCGCACACGCTCGTCGGCGCGCGCGATCACCCATTCGAGAAGCTTCGAGGCTTCCTGCGGGTTGTCGGCCAGCCAGTGGTCGAACGGGTCGCGGATGGCGGTTTCGACGATGCGCATCGCCTCGATGGTGGCCAGCCTGTCCTTGGTCTGGCCGACGAATTCCGGCTCTCGGATGAATACCGACAGCATGCCGGCGGCCGAGATCATGACGTCCTCGGTCGTGATGATCGAGACGCGCTTGTTGCCGATGAGGTCGGCATAAGCGCGAAGCCCGCGCGTCAGCACGTTGCGGAAGCCCGCCTCATGCGTGCCGCCCTCGGGAGTGGGAATCGTATTGCAGTAGGAGTTGAGGAAGCCGTCGCCGCCGAACCAGGTCACCGCCCATTCCAGCGAGCCGTGGCCGCCCTGCTTGTCGCTTTTGCCCGCGAAGACTTCGCGCGTGACCTGGAATTCGTCGCCGAGGGTGGCCTTGAGGTAGTCTTTGAGGCCGCCCGGGAAATGGAACTCGGCTTTGGCCGGAGTTTGATCCTTTTCCTTGATCAGCGAGGGATCGCAGGTCCAGCGGATCTCGACGCCGCCGAACAGATAGGCCTTCGAGCGCGTCATGCGGTAGAGCCGGGCCGGCTCGAAGGCGGCGCCCTTGCCGAAGATCTGCTCGTCGGGATGGAAGCGGGTCCTGGTGCCGCGGCGGTTGTGCACCTCGCCGAGGTGCTCCAGCCCGCTCACCGGAACGCCGCGCGAGAAGCGCTGGCGATAGAGCTGGCGCCCGCGCGCGACCTCGACCTCGAGGTGGTCGGACAGCGCGTTGACGACGGATACGCCGACGCCGTGCAGACCGCCGGAGGTCTCGTAGACCTTGGAGTCGAACTTGCCGCCCGAATGCAGCGTCGTCATGATGACTTCGAGCGCCGGCTTCTTGAACTTCGGATGCGGATCGATCGGAATGCCGCGGCCATTGTCGGTGACGGTAAGAAATCCGTCCGCCGAAAGCTCGACGTCGATGAAGGTGGCGTGGCCGGCCACCGCCTCGTCCATCGAATTGTCGATGACCTCGGCGAAGAGGTGATGCATCGCCTTGTCGTCGGTGCCGCCGATATACATGCCTGGGCGGCACCGACGACAAGGCGATGCATCACCTCTTCGCCGAGGTCATCGAC
>NZ_RZST01000579.1:0-1914 GCF_003997575.1 Mesorhizobium sp. M1A.F.Ca.IN.022.07.1.1 | reverse complement strand
GGTCCTCGATATCGTCGCCGTCGACGCGTTGCGCTGCCAAAAGATGACTGGCAGCGTCCGGGACGCTGTAGGCGACGGTCAGCTCGACCAAGGCATTTTCCAAAGGTCTCGTTTTCCTTCGGTCGGCAAACGGATAGTCGGCAATCTTCATGAATGTGCCCTTCCCTCTCGGTTGGGGATTCATGATCGTGGACCCGCTGTTTATTGGGCTAAGGAGGATCTTATCGCGATGCGAGGCGACTAAAGACGCAGTATCAAACGTTAGAATTGTGTGCGGGCGATCCCGGTATGCTTTGGCTGCCAGAAGTCTGTTCAGCCGCTTTTTGTGGAGCCAAAAGAAGGTTTTGCCATTGAGGATCTTGTACCACTGAAATGGTGTCAGCCCGTCCTGAAGGCACTTCTGCAGCGCGCTGTCGCTCATCGGCTTATTGTCACGGATGACGGCGTTGGGCAGCCCATCCTTTGCGATATCGACGCTCTCGGGCCGAAGCCTCTCCTCAATGGCAAGCCGCTGTTCGCCAGAGATCCCGTAAGCATCGAGGAGCGCTGTTGCACTCATCAAGCCTCGGTCACGGATCGAAGGGAAGGAACCGTCCTCCGCCATGTGGTACAGCCGCGGATATATGCTGACTAGTTCGTTTTCCTGCACCCGCAGCTCCTCAGTCCCACTGCCGCCGATCAATGATAACGGCGTCCTTGCCGAAATCCTTGGAGATCAGCGACACGCGGGCGTTGGTGACCTTCTCCACCCGCTCGATGAAGTTCCTAGTAGTCGCATTGAGCTCCTCGAAGGTTTCCGCCTTGCGATTGTCGATTCCGAGATAGTCAGCGAAGGTCAACGCGATATCCGTTACCCCGTTGATGCTAGCGGCGCGTCGCACTTGCTCCCAGTCAAACTCGGCAATGCGGCGTTCCTTGCCGGAAACAGTGCCAACTTCGATCTTGTGTAGGTCTGCCGCAGGGATGTCGCTCCGAGCGGCAATGTCCTCGACTGTAATCTCGTGCATCATCGGCCCGGACGTGCCGCCGACGCGGATAGGATAGGTTCGCATCACCATGATCACCTGTCGGACCCTTGTTGGTGCGATGCCGGCATCGGCGAGACATCCTGATGCCGTTGTCTCGCGCGAGGTGACGAATGGGTACTCGCCGTGATGCAAGCTGAGATCGGTTCCTTGGGTGCCCTCGAGGAGCACCGACTTGCCGGCAGCATAAGCCTTCTCTAGCTCGACCTTGGTGTCACGGATGAATGGCCTGAACTCCGCGATATTTTTGGCGAGGCGGACCTTACTGCCCAAGTATTTGTTGCCGTCTCGCCCCAGGATTTTTCGCGCCGTAGCAACTCCAACACCTTTTTTCGTCGAACCGATGACCTCCAGGGTACCTGCCTCCTGTTCGATGTCGCTGTCCTCGATGATAATGGCCTGTGGATCGATCGACAGCCTGTCTTCGGTGAGCTTGAGGTCCGAGATCTCCTTGAGCACCTGCTTGACTGAGAGAGTTGCGCCGGCGCCGATCAGGATCTTCGCCTCAAGATTGCTTTGCGTTCCCGACGGAAGTTGAATGTAGTCGTACTTGGGATCGGCAACCTTGTGCCCAGCATTCGGACCCCCCACCCGCATGAGAACATCATACTTCTCGCGTTTGGCGAGATAGGCACAGATATTGCCCTTCCCCTCGCTTCCGTACTGAGCGCCTACCAGAACGTCGACGCACCGCGCAACCTCGCGGGGAAACAAGCCAAGTCCCGCAGTTGCCTGGGCCAGCAACGATCGAGGGCTCGAACGGTGGGTTTCCAAAACCACGTTGGCAACTTCCGCGAGCGTCTCGATCTTGCTTTCCGTCGCCCCGTGCTCGCGTGCCTCGTCGTAGCTGTTGAAGTCCCGGATCTCCGCCTTGCGTGCCAAGTAACGC